>JANZPQ010000056.1:0-4730 GCA_038040945.1 Desulfobulbaceae bacterium
TGAACGAATTCTTCTTTGAGTTCACTGAGCAATGAATGTAGTATGAGCATGCGAGGTTCCTCTTATGATTTGTTTTTTTGCAACTACAATATACCATAATCTGGCCTCGCTTTCATTATTAACTTACTGTTTTTACTAAAGTAATTTAAAATTCTAGTGAAAAAGTTATCGAAAAAAGATGTGTGATATCAGCTACTTACCGCAACCAATTCTTCCTAGGTATCTTGCTGAAATTACAGCATATCTTGTTTGAGCCTTGGCGGTATTTTGCCAGGGCAGGAAAAACGGCCGCATAAAAAATGGGAAACTTCAGCTTTTTACCTCTCGACTCTTAAACACCATGCAGAACTTCGTCTTTCACAATCCGACCAAGATCCTTTTCGGCAAAGGCACTATTCCCGCCATTGGTCCTGAAACCGTTGCCTTTGGCAGGAAAGTCCTGTTGGTGTACGGAGCAGGTTCCATAAAAAGAAACGGAATCTACCAGCAGGTAACCGACTCCCTGAGTAAGTCCGGGGCCGAGATTGTCGAACATCCTGGAGTCCAGTCCAATCCTGTGCTCAGCCATGTGCGAGAAGGCATCACCCTGGCCAAAAACCAGCACTGCCAGGTCGTCTGCGCCATCGGCGGCGGATCGGTCATTGATGAGGCCAAGGCAATCTGCGCAGGAGCAGTCGTTGACCATGATGTCTGGAAATTCTTTACCGGCAAAAAGTCCATCACCGCGCCCCTGCCCCTGACCGCGGTCCTGACCCTGGCCGCCTCCGGCTCCGAGATGAATTCAGGCATGGTCATCACCAACGATGAGACCAGGCAGAAATTTGGTTTTGCCAATAAAAAACTCTACCCCAAGACCTCCATCCTCGACCCGGAAGCGACCTATTCCGTCCCTGCCGATTATACTGCCTACGGCGCGGTTGATGCCATCGCCCACGTTCTCGAATTCTACTTCACCACCCAGGATCCAGCAACGCCTGTTCAGGATCGTTTCATGGAAGGACTGGTCATCAATGCCATGGAAAGCTGTGACCGGGTGCTCAGTAATTTGAACGATTACCAGGGACGCGCCGACCTCATGTGGTCAGCCACCCTGGCCCTGAACGGCCTGACCGCCGCTGGCTTAGGTAAGGTGGGATTTCCCATACATTTGATCGAGCACTCTTTGTCAGCGCTCTACAATGTCCCCCATGGGGCAGGACTCTCAGCAATCATCCCCGGCTGGATGCGCCATCAGAGCCAGACCACACCTCAGCGCTTCGCCCAATTTGCCGAACGGGTCTTTGATTGCAGGAGTGGTAGTACGGAAGAACGGGCACGGAAAGGGATTGAGGCCTTAGAACAATGGTTTCAGAAGATCAACAGCCCGACCTCTCTGAAAGGTCTGAACATCCCGGAAGAAGATATCCCGCAGATCGCCGAAAATGCGGTGACCCTGGCCAAGGTCTGGCGGATGCCGGACTATGACAAGGAGCGTATCCAAGCCATTCTGGCTGGTTGCTGATTGAACATGAAGCGTTGTTGTAGACAAACTCTTATCGCTCAGAAACGCAGATGCGTAGAGTGTAAAGAATTCACCCCGAAGGGTGATCAAGGCACTTATTCCAGAGTGCCCGGATAATTAAAGGTGGGGAGATTGCAGAGATCAACAAGCACATAATCAAGCCCCATATATCTCTAGTTTTTTTTTGATTTCCAGGTCTTGATAACCTGGGGCAGAAATGAAGTGGTCGTACACATTGCAGCGATAAGCCCAATCAAGGTAGTCACGTCAAATTTCATTCTTCAACCCTCATTGGCACTGGCATACTCTCTTACTTGAAGGAAGGATGAGTGGACGAAAGTTTTTCATCCTTCATCACACCTCTGAAAAAAAGATAACGGAACTCGAAGAAAATTATAAAGGGAATCTTTGATCTCCTTCATCTGCTTGACAGGCGCCAGAATGGTCAACTTATTATTGATCCCCCCTGTACCGTTTCACGTAAAAAGAATCTTTGCCTTGGAGATTCGTTCATACATCTTAAGCTGTCGGTGATGAGGGGTCCAATTTATAAAAAAGGTTGTAAGAGCATTCCACAGGGAGACCCATGCCGCTACCGTGAGCCCTTCCGCAAACACGTGGCTAATGACACCGTCATGGCTTGTAATTTTTTGATTGATCCACACAGATATAAAAAGAACTGCCATGCCAACGGAAAAGAGGATAAAAGTGGATCGTATCGTTCTCGCTAGCTCACGAGACTCAAGCACTTTTAGATATTGAAAATAATTATGGATACTCATCTTTACACGAGATACCAGATGGATCTCCGCTAATACCGTGAAGCGAAATTGTATAACAAAATCCTCTTTCCCGATTTCACTTACAGAATCAATAAGATACTCAACAAGGTCCTGATCCAGATCTTTTTTCCTGTAAGGAGCATGCTTGTCTAAATAATTATAGAGATCCTCCACCTTCCCGGCAGCAATATCTATCACGACTTTATTATCCATGGTACGTGAATAACGATCGAGTATATCTCTTTTCATCTTAAGTTATTCCAGAGTACCAAGATAATTAAAGGTGGGGAGCTTTGCCACCCTGGCCACTCCGCCAAGCCTCTCGGCCAGGGCCAGCATATCCTGCTGACTGGTGGGGAGATTGCAGAGATCAACAACCACATAATCAAGCCCCATATCCCGTAATTCTCCAAGATAGGGCAGCAGTGAAAACGGACGGCAGGGCACAGTCCTGACCAGGCCATCCTTTCGGTGCATGGTGAACGACTCTCCCTTGGGGCTGAGAAGCACCCTATCATACTGAAAATGGCGGGCCGCAAGCCTGGCGGTAAACAGGGCAGGAGCGCCATAGACGGTCAGACCTTTGCGAATATGCTGGGAACTTGCCCGACCCCCTTTGATGATATCGGCAAGCAGCGTCCGGTCAGATTCGATGGACAACTGAGCCGCCTCTGCCCCCAGATGTTCAGCCGCGGCCACGGCCTGATTATTCATAAGGTTGATGGTATAGTCACAGGACAGATGCACCCTCTCCCCTCGAAACATCCAGGCCTGGCTGATGTGACCGATCTGAAAGCTCTTGAAACCGGAACGCATGAGGACGGTAAGCTGCTTCTGCATCTGCGCCAGCTCTGACTCAAAGAGGAGCGGTGGCAGGCACCAGGTAATATTACGTATTCCCTGCCCCATATAGCGCTTGATCTGCCCTACCTGGCTGACAGTCGTCTTATCGAGAGGGAGCAGAAAACGATCAGGGGTAAACGGCAGCCGATCCTGTAATAATTTAAAGGAATCAGTCTTCAGCCACCACTCAAGTGGCAATTTCACCTTGACCGGGCCGGACTTCCGTTGCGTAGGCCGCGTCCTGGCATCAGCCCTTCCACTCTTGTCAACAGACAGCGGCCTTGCCTCCTTGCCTGCAGCAGAACAGACATTTCTGCTGATGATTGCTACGTGTCCCCGTTGAGATTCCTGGGCATTGGCGACAAGCTCCTTCATCTCCCGGAGCTCCGGGAGCCCGAATTCCACATCACTGACCTGTGGTCTGGTGCGGACATCCACCTTATAAAGGTCTATCAACTTCGACCCTGCCGGAACAAGATCCGGCGGCAGACCAATCTGCACCTTATCGCCAGCCAGGGCCTGTTCAACAGAAAGCTTGCCCTTAAGCATCTCCTGCAAGGTGAAGCTGTGGCGCTCGCCTGATGATTCCAGATGCAGGCGTAATCGGTCTCCGACCTCCAGCTCATCTTTTAAGGTCAGACTGCCATAACAACCATTTTTTCTCTGCTGTACCGCCTCCAGCCGACCAAGATGCAGACCAACATTCCCGGAATGATAGGGGGTAATCGCTTCAAGGGGTTGGGGAGATTGAAAATAGCCGGGGGAGACCTTGCGACTCATGGCCTTTTCCGCAAGCTGCTCAGCCTTTTTCAGAACAGCTGGAAAGCTGGCCGCTTCGGCATCCATCACCATCCTGTAGGCCTGGACCACATGGGAGACATAGTGGGCCGTGCGCAGCCGCCCTTCAATCTTAAGCGACGCAACCCCAGCTTCAGCGAGCCAGGGCACGGCCTCAAGCCCGCCCAGATCATTCATGGAGAAGAGATAACCACCCTTACCGCCAGTGGGTTTCCTGGTGCCTCTCATGGTACCCTTGATCCCACCTTTGGCATCCCAGGTATACTGGCGCCGACAGGGCTGAACGCAGCGACCACGCAGACCGCTCTTGCCGCCGAGGAAGGAGGAAAAAAGACAGAGACCAGAATAGGAAAAGCACATGGCCCCATGAACAAAGACCTCGATCTCGGTTTCGGTCTTTTTACAGATGGTACTGATCTCTTTCAGGGTCAACTCACGGGCGAGCACCACTCGCTCAAAACCCATATCGGTAAAGGAACGCACCGCATCAGAATTATGGGCGGCCATGAGGGTTGAGGCATGAAGCACCAGAGCGGGAAAATGTTCCTGCACAAGCTTGATCACCCCCAGATCTTGAACAATGAGGGCGTCCGGCTTCAACTCTTCCAGGATGGCGAGGGTTTCAATCACCTGGGGAAGATCCTGTTCCCTGACCAGACTGTTGGCAGCAAGGTAGAATTTCAGCCCATGCTCCCGACAGTAGTGGATCATAGCGGCGATTTCTTCCAAGCGGAGGTCACGGGCCAGGTTCCTGGCGTTAAAACCAGGGGCGCCAACATAGACGGCGTCAGCACCAGCTTGAACGG
>JANZPQ010000057.1:0-12213 GCA_038040945.1 Desulfobulbaceae bacterium
TCATCACCACCGTCGCTGAGACCGGCGGTCATCTGGCGCCCAGTCTCGGCGTGATTGAGCTGACCCTGGCCCTGCACCATGTCTTCAACACCCCTGAGGACAAGCTGATCTGGGATGTCGGTCATCAATGCTATGCCCACAAACTTGTCACCGGCAGACAGGCACAATTCCCCACCCTGCGCCAGTACAAAGGGATGAGCGGTTTTCCCAAATTCGAGGAAAGTGAATATGACGCCCTGGAAACCGGCCATGCCGGCACTTCCATCTCTGCCGCCCTCGGCATGTCTCTTGCCAAAGACCTGAAAGGTGACAGCAGCAGGGTGATCGCCGTGATTGGTGATGGCTCCATGACCACCGGCATGGCCTTTGAGGCCTTGAACCAGGCCGGCCATCTGGATAAAAATCTCATTGTGATCCTCAATGACAATGAGATGTCCATCTCGCCGAACGTCGGGGCCCTCTCCAGCTTTCTCAACCGCAAGATGACCGGCAAGACCATCAGCCAACTCCGCAATCATATCGCCACCAAGCTGCGTGACATGCCGGGCATTGGAGACAACATCCTCACCGTCCTCAAGAAAAGTGAAGAGAATCTCAAGAGTTTTTTCACCCCGGGCATGCTCTTTGAGGCGCTGAAATTCTACTATGTAGGCCCCATTCCCGGCCATGAACTCGAAGACCTGATTGCCACCCTGGAGAATGTCCGCGACAACTTGGACGGCCCGGTGCTGGTCCATGTCCTGACCACCAAGGGGAAGGGATATAAGCCGGCGGAAGAAAAACCCGGCAACTATCACGGGGTCGGGCCTTTTGATGTGAAAACCGGCATTCCCTGGCCCACTGGAGAATCCGTCAGTTACACCAAGGTCTTTGGCGACACCATGATCAAGATGGCCATGAGTGATCGAAGGGTTGTCGCTATTTCAGCCGCCATGCCAGCAGGCACTGGGTTGAGCGCTTTTGCCAAGGAGTTTCCCGACCGTTTTTTTGATGTGGGGATCGCCGAGCAGCACGCGGTCACCTTCGCGGCCGGCCTTGCCCTTGAGGGTATGCTGCCGGTGGTGGCGATCTACTCTTCTTTTTTTCAACGCTCGCTCGACCAGATCATCCATGATGTCTGCCTGCCGAACCTGCCAGTCACGCTCGCCATTGACCGAGGCGGTGTTGTCGGTGATGACGGCCCGACCCACCACGGAGTTTTTGACATCTCCTTTCTTCGCTTTATCCATAATCTCACCTTCATGGCCCCGAAAGACGAGGACGAGCTTCAGCACATGCTCCACACCGCCATCTTCCACCATGCCCCTTGCGCGGTTCGCTATCCACGGGGGGCGGGCGAGGATGTAGCTGTGTCAGGGAGTTTAAAAAAACTGGAGATCGGTAAAGGGGAAGTCCTGCGCCAGGGAAAGGATATCCTCCTGCTGCCCGTGGGCAACCGGGTCTATCCCGCATTGCGCGCCGCCGAGGGACTGCAGAAGGTCGGCATAGATGCTGCGGTCATCAATCCGCGATTCATAAAACCGATGGACGGCGACCTCATCTCTCACTGGGCGGAGGCGACCGGCCGGGTCATCACCATTGAAGACAATGTCAGACAGGGGGGATGGGGCAGCGCTGTTCTGGAGCTTCTGTCGGCGCGCCACCTGTTCCACGTCAAGACCATGATCCTGGCCCATCCCGACCACTTCATCGAACATGGCCCCCAGAAAACGCTGTGGAAGAACAGTGGAATAGACTCTCCTTCCATTATCAGCGCCGCCATGGAACTGATAAAAAGGTAGTCAGTAAGGGCTTTATAATTGCGGACACTCCCCCCTGGAATTCTGGAGCTCAGAGCAGATGGAGGCAGCCCTCTGCTTGTCCGCATCGTTCATCTCGCCTGACAACTGCGTCTTGGCTTCTTTGGCGCCTGGATATCCCTGTTCCTCCGCCAGTCCATACCAGGCAAGGGCTAGGGAGTTATCCAGGGTTACCCCTTTGCCCTTTCTATACAACTCTGCCAGAAAAAATTGCGCCATCCCCCACCCTTCTTTAGCGGCGCAACAGTACCAGTGGACAGCCGCAGCAGGATCTCGGACCACATTACTGCCATTTTCATACTTGATCCCCAGATAAAGACAGGCTGCCGGAATCCCGGATTTGCCTGCCTGAAGAAACAAGGAAAGTGCCTTTTCGGGATCTCGGTCCACACCCTGGTCTCCATATTCATGTAGCATGGCAAGGGCAAACTGAGATTCTCCATCCCCCTGAGCGGCGAGTTCCTGGAGCTGTGGGACATACGAATCAGTACCGGCAAAACAGAAATCTGGAAAGGCACTCATGACCAGTAGCAAACAGAACAAGTACCTACCAGAAAGATTCACCATCTTCACAAGTTCCCGATCAATAACGAATAAGTATGAGAAGAAGCCTCTTTGTCAGCTCCTTGTATGTTGTTATCGGCAAGACGCCGCCTCCAGGAAACAGCCGGAAAATATTTGCTGTTTCCTGGAGGCGACATTAGATGCCGTAAATAAATCAAGCAAGAAAAAGCCCTTGCTTGATTCATAAGGGCATCTAAAAAACAAAACTGCCGTTACACCTGAAACGGCATAACAGCAGTTCACAAAACAAGCCGGATATCCCGGACCGAGAGGCCTCTTCTTGTCAAATCAGATCAATAGCCACCGGAACCAGCACTCACGTCTTCAGCTACATACATAGCCACATAGGTAAAGCCAAGTGACCCACCAAGACCTTCTTCGATGACGACCGTGCACGATTTATTAGGTTTGGTAAAGGCCAGCAAGGTACTCTCGGACGAAACTTCACCAGCCCGTTTCCACTTATTCTTCTGCATGGAGGAAAGAATGAAATTTTTCAACGAACTCCGTTCCACCTTCCCTCTGAAATAAAGCACTCCGCCGGTAAAGGAGTCGGTGCGAACGACCATACTTTTTTTGTGGTCATATTTCATATCGATGGGCAGTTCGATATCACGATACTCACCGACAAAGTTTGACAAAGGCGGCAGATTTTCCATCGGGGGTGGAGCATTACCACCGGAACCCATGGACGTGCAACCACTCACCAAGAGCAGCATAATACCTACAAGCAGAAAAAGACCTACCTTATTTTGTGATTTCATGTATCGCATAATTCAATCTCCCTTTTCCAAAAAAAATTATCTTTTATACTCAACCAGCAAGTACAGTTAGTTTAAAGAACACAGTTTGTCGAGAATATTCTTGGGGGCCAGACACCGCCAAACAAGGTGGAGCGCTGTTCCCTTTTACAAGTCAATCCCACCTATACACATATATTTAATCTCCAGATATTCCTCAATACCATACTTTGACCCCTCACGGCCTATACCAGACTCCTTCATCCCGCCAAATGGAGCGGCCTCGGAGGAGAGCACCCCGGTATTCACACCGACCATGCCATACTCCAGGGCCTCAGTAACGCGCCAGGCCCTGCCTATATCACGGCTGTAAAAATAAGAGGCCAGCCCATATTCAGAATCATTGGCCATCCTCACCGCATCCGCCTCATCTTTGAAGACAAAGAGCGGGGCCACCGGACCAAAGGTCTCCTCCCTGGCTATTCTCATCTCGCTGGTCACATCAACAAGCACCGTTGGTTCAAAGAAAAAACCTTTTTCCCCAAAACGCTTGCCGCCAACTGCCAGCCTGGCCCCTTTTTGCAGGGCGTCCTCAATCTGCGCCTCCACCTTGATCACCGCATTCAGATCAATAAGAGGCCCCTGATTATTGCCCTTTTCAACTCCCGGCCCCACTCGGAATTCTGAACGGACTGCGGCTGCCAGTTTTTCCGCAAAGAGCTCATACACCCCTTCCTGCACCAGAAAACGGTTGGCACAGACACAGGTCTGACCGGAGTTCCGATACTTGGAGGCCAGAGCCCCGGCCACAGCCTGATCAAGATCCGCATCATCAAAGACAATAAAAGGGGCGTGTCCCCCAAGTTCCAGAGAAATCTTTTTCACCGTGTCGGCACAGGCGGCCATAAGCAGTTTCCCCACGGGTGTTGAACCGGTAAAGCTCAGTTTACGCACCAGAGGATTACGGGTCAGCTCCCCCCCAATTTCAGAGGCAGGACCGGTAATTACATTAAATACACCAGGGGGAAAGCCAGCCCGGTCAGCAAGTTCGGCCAGGGCCAGGGCAGAAAAAGGGGTCTGGGCTGCAGGTTTGACGATCACCGGACAACCAGCAGCGAGCGCAGGTGCGGCCTTACGGCTGATCATAGCTGAGGGAAAGTTCCAGGGAGTGATGGCAGCACACACCCCTACCGGTTCCTTGAGGACAATAATACGCTTTCCCTTATGGGTGGTAGGAATAGTATCCCCATAGACCCGCTTGGCCTCTTCGGCAAACCACTCGATATAGGAGGCGCCGTACAGCACTTCTCCTGCCGCCTCGGCCAGCGGTTTCCCTTGTTCGCGGGTCATGATCATGGCCAGATCATTCTGATGTTCAACAATCAGGCCATACCACCGTTTCAGGATCACAGACCGTTCTTTGGCGGTCAGTCCCTTCCAACCAGGATAGGCCGCATTGGCTGCGGCGATGGCCTTGCCGGTCGCCTCCCGACCAAGGGAGGGCACACTTCCGACAACCCTGCCATCAGCGGGATCAATAACCTCAAAGGACTCTTGTCCCTTAACCCAGACACCGTCAATATAACATTCCTGCCTGAACAAGGCGGAATCTTTCAATTCCATTCTTCTCACCTCTACCTGAAAACGTCGGCAATAAAAACATCTTTCCCTGGATGTTTCGTCCAGGGAAAGATGTTTTTATTGCTATCTACCATGATACCTTGTCTCATATTTAAGAGCCGAGGCCCTTGCAAAAGCCAAAAAAAAAACGTAGTCTAGTCAATGTATTTCGATGTGTCATTTTGACCAGCAGGTAACACCCTGGTTAACTGAGCGCCCTGCTGCATGTCAAATGAGCAGATCGTTCACCTATAAATGACTTTCGCCATGCTCCCGTGAAAACATAAGCCGTCATAAAGAAATGCTCTAAAAACGCTGTGACATCCTTAACGGCCCCTGACTCCTTTAAACCCACTCCCCTTACACATCATGCCTTTATCACCTACCATCGTTGCCATCACTAAAGAGCCTATTCGTCTTGGACAATTCCTGAAACTGGCCAATCTGGTCCAAGATGGTCTGGAGGCTAAAATTCAGATACACAATGGTGAAGTAGCGGTGAATGGTGTCCTGGAGACAAGACGGGGCAGAAAATTGACCGATGGGGACCAGGTTACGATGGGGGGCTCGCTGTATCAGGTACAGTACAACAAAGAGGCATGAACAATTGCCGTTGTAAGAGAGACATCCCTGCACTCAATCCTTTATGGAACAATTGAATAAATCCGGATCTTTTGCTCCAACCCTCGAAGGAATTTGGTCTTTTCTGCCCGAATAGAGACCTTGCTCGCCACATCACAATAGACCGACTCAGTAATAAGAATCTGGCCGGCCACCGTCTCCGAAGCGAGGCGTTGCGCAATATTCACATCGGCACCAACCACCGTATAATCAAGACGGCAGCAGGAACCAACGTTTCCCAGATACATATCCCCACGGCTGATCCCAATCCCCAGACCTATCTGGTCAAAGAGTTCTGATTTCAAGGCCCAGCGACCACGCACTTTTTCAAACCCCTTCTGGATCTCGAAAGCGGCAGAGACGGCTGACAAATTAGGCGTCTCATGAAAAACAGGGGCACCAAAAAGAACTAGGGCGGCATCACCTATAAATTTATCACGGATCCCCTGCCATGACGAGACGACCTCTGCCACCATATCAAAAAACTCCGTCAAAAACGCCCGCGACTCCTGTAAGGGCAGATGCTGCACCAGAAATGTAAAATTTCTGATATCAGCAAAGAGGACGGTAATCTCCTGCACATCCCCTGCAAGTGCAGCCATGCCCTCTCGCTGTTTAAAGAGGATCGACGCAACTTCCGGGGCCATATACTGCTCAAACAGGGTCCACATCTGCAACACCTGTTTGAGCAGGCGGGAATTTTCCTCTCGCAGGTCGGCCTCGACAAGAGACTCCTGGACGACTTGCATTAAATTTTCTGACTGAACCGGTTTTGTAAGTATCCTGCTGAACCCTTTATCCATAGCCTCAAGGGCCATGTCCGCTGTCATATCTCCGCTCAACAGGATCCCTTTCATAGTGGGGCAGATCTGCTTGATGGCCTCAAAGGTTTCAACACCGTTCATGCCCGGCAGCATGGCATCACAAATAGCCAGATCAAAACACGAGGCCATGGCCATCTCTACAGCCTGCTCCCCACTGTAAGCACAAAAGACCTGGTGACCGGCGCTTGCAAGCGTTCTCCGGCTCACGTCCGCCACCATAACCTCATCGTCAACCACTAGAATTTTTCGAGATTGCATTCAGTTTTCCTTTACTCCCCTACCTCTCCTGGGGAAACAGACATCACACATGTAGAGCCATCGTCCGCCTCAATCCTGTCGAACTGTTTTTTACAAGAAGCGCAATATTTTTTAGAATTAACAAAAGGATAGTACCATTCCAAACTGCGCGTTTCAAGGGAGCAAAGAGTAAAAATCGAAAAAACATAGATGATTCCTTTTCTCAAGCCTGGGAAGGCGCTACAGAGATGAGAGAAGTTCTTCCTCACACCAGACTGTATGCCATCCGGGTTGCCACAACAAACAAGACAAGAGCAAAGACACGTTTTAAGCGGTCAACCGGCAGGCTGTGGGCCAAATGCACCCCTAACGGTGCGGTCAGCACACTGGCACAGACCAGGCCGACCAAGGCGGGGAGATAGATAAACCCCACAGAATATTCCGGCAGGCCGGATGTATGCAGTCCATTGTAGAGATAGCCAAGCGTTCCGGCGACAGCGATGGGAAAGCCAATGGCTGCAGAGGTCCCTATGGCCGCATGCACAGAAAGATTGCACCAGATCATAAAAGGTACAGACAGGGTTCCACCACCGATGCCAACCAGACTGGAAAAGGCCCCGATGACGCTGCCCACTCCAAACATCCCGGACCAGCCTGGAATCTGGCGGCTGGGTTTTGGCTTGCGGTTTATCAGCATCTGAGCACAGACATAATACAAAAAAATGACAAAAAATCCTTTCAGGAACCCTGTAGACATCCTGGCAGCCAGACATGAGCCCAGGAAGGTACCCAGCAGAATCCCCGCCACACTGCGGCGAACCACAATCCACTGGACCGCCCCTCGCTTATGATGGGCCCGGAAGCTGGACACAGAGGTGAAAATAATACTGGCCATGGAGGTCCCAAGGGCCAGGTGCATGATCACAGGATCAGAAAAATGCTGCCAGCTGAAGGTGAAGACCAGCATGGGAACGATAACCAGACCGCCGCCGATACCAAGCATTCCGGCCAGGATGCCGGCCACTGCGCCAAGCGCTGCATAGATCAGGATAAGAGAAGACACGTGACAATCCACTTTGACAGAAAGTTCCTGAGCAGTCATCGTTCCGCTTTCAGCCAACAAAAAAGGTTTTCTTGCTGCTCACAGTTGACGACATCACACAATACGGGTAAGCCGCTGTAAAAAAACAACATGGCCATCCAAAAGTCAAGCCGTCAGCGCATCTCTTTCATCTTTCATTTGGACTTTCTTCTACCTTTCAGGTATTCAATAAGCAGATTACCTGTAATTCGTGCCGATATATTCCCAGGAGAAAAACCATGCAGACAAGCGTTACGGTCTTTAGCCCCTACCCTTTTGTTCTTGGTGAAAAAATAAACATCTCCCAGGGGCCTCGTCATGGCGACTGGATAGTGGCAGTGATTGATGACAAAAATGTCACCCTGCAATGTCCTGTCAGTGGCAAAGAATTTTCCTGGGCCCGCTTCTGCTATTTTATTGAGACAAAAGTTCAAGAGTGGCCGGAAGTGAAGGGATGAAGATCAATCAACAGAAAAGGAGGACTCGACTATGAAGATAGCTATGATCGGTCTTGGCCGGATGGGCATGAACATGGCCCGCAGGATGCTCAAAGGAGGCCATCAGATAGTGGCTTACAACCGCACCCCTGAGAAAACTGAAGAGCTGGTCAAGGAAGGGGCGGAGGGATCTTTTTCCCTGGAGGAACTGGTGGGCAAACTCCCTTCCCCTAAGGTGGTCTGGCTGATGCTTCCGGCGGGGCAGCCTGTCGATGACCATCTCGAACAGTTGCAGAGGCTCCTGTCACCTGGCGATATTATCGTCGAAGGCGGCAACAGCCGCTACAAAGATGACATCCGCCGCGTCGAGACGCTGCAAGGAAGCGGCATTCACTATATCGACGCCGGGGTGAGCGGCGGCATCTGGGGACTCCAGGTCGGCTACTGCACCATGGTCGGCGGCGAGGAGCAGATCTTTCGCTACCTGGAACCCGTCCTCCAGACCCTCGCCCCCAAGGATGGCTATCTTTACTGCGGTCCCACCGGCGCCGGCCATTTTGTAAAGATGATCCACAACGGCATTGAATACGGGATGATGCAGGCCTACGGAGAGGGTTTTGCCCTGCTTGAAGCCTCGCCCTATGGCAAGAGCCTTGACTATGGGAAGGTCTCCCACCTCTGGAATCAGGGCAGCGTGATCCGCTCCTGGCTCCTTGAACTGCTGGAAGACGCCTTTGGTGAAGATCCACGGCTTGAAACAATCACCGGCTTTGTAGATGACTCGGGTGAAGGACGATGGACGGTGGAGGCGGCCATAGAGAGCGGGGTGGCAGCTCCTGTCATCACCATGGCCCTCTTTCAGCGTTTTCAGTCGCGTAAGGAAAATGCCTTTGAAAACAGGGTGCTGGCGGCGCTGCGCCGTGAATTTGGCGGCCATGCCGTAAAGAAATCCTGAAACCCGCACGTAAGGTACCCTTAATTTTCAGCACAAGACAAGGCCATGGAACCAACCATCATCAAGGGAAAAGTCTGCGACCGGGATAACATATGTGACTGCCTGAGCGCGGGTGAGCTTGATCCCTGCACTCTCGTCATCTTCGGGGCATCCGGTGACCTGACTGCCAGAAAACTAATCCCTGCCCTCTACCGGATGTTTTTAAGCGCCAGTCTGCCCGATCCGGTCTCTATTGTCGGCTGCGCTCGCACCGACTACGGCCATGATACCTTCCTCGCCTTCCTGCAGGACGCCTGTGCTGCCGACACCAAGATAGACATGGCCCGCTGGCCGGAATTCGCGGCCAGGATTTCCTACCTCCCCTTACGCTATGATTCACTCCCGGACTTTCTGAAGCTGGCCGGCCTTCTTGACAGCCTTGACCTCCAGAGAAACACCAGGGGAAACCGCCTCTTTCATCTGGCCCTGCCGCCCTCGCTCTACGCCTCTGTTGCCACCATGATCGGCCGGGCTGGACTTGCCGGAGAGTTTGAAAAAGGCAGGGGCTGGAGCCGGATTGTGATCGAGAAACCCTTTGGCCGCGACCTCGATTCCGCATTGGCCCTCGATGCGACCCTGCATCACTATTTCCATGAACAGCAGATCTTCCGTATCGACCACTACCTGGCCAAAGAGACGGTGCAGAACATCCTGACCTTCCGTTTTGCCAATGCTATCTTCGAGCCCATCTGGAACCGTGCCTATATCGAATCAGTCACCATTCTGGCTGCCGAAAACCTGGGGGTGGAGCATCGGGCCGGCTATTACGAACAATCCGGAGTTCTCCGCGACATGTTCCAGAATCACATGCTGCAGCTCCTCTCACTCATTGCCATGGAGCCACCCTCCCATTTTGAGGCGGAACGGGTCCGGGATGAAAAGATCAAACTGTTCCGCTCAATCCGGCCTCTGCATGCAGACAAGGCAAGCATCATCCTTGGACAATACGGGCCGGGGATAATCGATGGTCAGCAAGTCCCGGGCTACCGCCAGGAGCAGGGGGTGGCTGTCCAGTCGCTGATCCCGACCTTTGCCATGCTGCCGGTACATGTCGACAACTGGCGCTGGCAGGGAGTACCCTTCTATCTTAGCTCCGGCAAACGAATGGCCCGCAAGGAAACCCGGATCGTCATCCAGTTCAAGGATGTTCCTCACTCCTTGTTCAGGGACATTCTGAGCACTAACGTCATTGCCAACCGCCTGGTCCTCGGGATTTATCCCAAAGAATCGATCAGCCTCACCTTTCAGACCAAAAACCCGGGGACCAGGATGTGCATGCGCTCCATGACCATGGACTTCAAATATGATGATGCCTACCCGGGGCCGTCACCTGAAGCCTATGAGAAGGTGCTGCTCGACTGCATCCTGGGCGATCACATGCTCTTCTGGCGCCAGGATGGGATTGAGCAATCCTGGTCCCTTCTCACCCCGCTGCTCAACGAATGTGAAACCTGCCAAGGCCGCGAACAACAGCTCCACAGCTATGCAGCCGGAAGCTGGGGACCCGAGGCGGCCAGTATCATTATTGAAAAAGTACTCACCTGAACAATTCCCATGAACGCGATTGATTCCCATAAAAACGGGGGCCTCCTGAAGCTCGCCACCTATGCCTCGGTGGCTACGGCTCTGCTGCTGGTCGGGGCTAAATTCGCTGCCTGGATGGCCACCGGATCCCTCAGCATCCTTGCCTCGCTCATCGACTCCCTCATGGATGTCATGGCCTCTTTTATTAACCTGATGGCAATCCGTTATTCCTTGAATCCAGCCGATGATGACCACAGTTTCGGACACGGTAAGGCTGAGGCCCTGGCCGGCCTCGGTCAGGCAAGCTTTATCGCCGGATCCGCCCTGATTCTACTCATGCATAGTATAGAACGACTAGCCAGCCCCGTTCCCATTCAGGCGGTGGGCCTGGGTATTGGAACCATGTTTTTTTCCATCCTGGCCACAATAATTCTCATTGTCTTCCAAAGATATGTTATACAAAAGACAAATTCCACCGCCATTCGGGCCGATTCACTCCATTACGCCACCGATCTCCTGACCAATGTCTTCACCATTCTTGCCCTTCTGCTGACCCGTTTCAGCTGGGGGCAGATCATGGATCCCCTTTTTTCCATACTCATTGCCCTGATCATCTTTCACAGCGCCTGGAAGATCGGCCATGAGGCCGTTCAATTAATGATGGATCAGCAGTTACCATTGGAACAACGAGAGAGTATTCAGCAGATAGTCCTTGGTCATCACGATGTGCTCGGCATGCACGACCTGCGCACCCGGCAATCAGGGCAGATCGCCATTATCCAGCTGCACCTGGATCTGAATGCCGACCTCCCACTCTCCCAGGCTCACAGCATAGGCAAAGACGTGGAAAATTTGATCCGGCAGGACTTCCCGGGTGCCGACGTGACCATTCACCAGGATCCCATGGGGATATCGGCAGGGAGAGCTGAGACCAAGGATCCTCGACATTAGCCACAATTACCACGCAGATAAAAGCGTCCTTACTTGCCGAGCACACCTTGAGCGGCATTGCTATTTCTGTGACAACCTTTGAAGGAGGGGTGACCTTGACAGGGGCCGTTAAGAATACGACTCAGATCAAAAGAGCATCCGATATCGCAGACTCCGTCAAGGGAGTCAAAAGGGTTGACAATCTTCTCAAGATTCAATGAAAATCAAGATCTAACCGGCCCCGACTGGATTTATAGAGATAAAAAGGCAAACAATGAAGATCAGCGAGGCATTACTGGAAGTAGCCAGCCATACTCTGGCCGGCTACAAACCGGTCATTGATTATGCCAACTGGAGGGTGGCCATCCTCAATTTCAGTGACGATCTGCGTCCTGAAAAGATCACAGACCTGCAGCGTCATAACGAGACCGACGAGGTCTTTGTTCTGTTGCGCGGCCGTTGCCTGCTGTTCTTAGGTGAGGGCGAAGAGAGCGTCACCGCTATTCATGGACAGGAAATGATTCCACACACTATCTATAACGTCAAAAAAGGTGCCTGGCATTCCCACACCCTCAGCGAGGATGCGATGGTGTTGATTGTCGAGAACCGAGATACGACTTTCGACAATTCTCCATTCTGTCCACTCACCAGCAAACAGCAGCAAACCCTGATAGAATTGACCAAGGTTGTATGGCAGGAAGAGAGAACGGCGGAATAAACGATTCTCCCTCATGAAAAACAGAGCCCGCAATCCGGGCAGGTGTTGTTACTGGTGGAGAAACTGAAACCACAGGCTGGACATACCGTCTGTCCGGTTCCCTGATCGTATACCGATTGCACAT
>JANZPQ010000058.1:0-5929 GCA_038040945.1 Desulfobulbaceae bacterium
GTCAAACAGAACCTGGGCCAACCTGCGATCTCCGCGGGAGAGAACCGCCTGGAACAGGGCATTTTCCGGCTTATCACATATCATCCTGACGTTGGCCTCTTTCTTCAATCCATTTTGTAAAAATTTTATCTTGCCCTTCAGGGCCCGCACAGCGTCGCCACTCTCACGGGTTTCTCCAGCCATCAGTCGTTCGCTCACGCCAAAGGGATGAAACTGAAACGGGGTCCAGGGTTTGGGGGTAAAACTATTCACCGACAGGGTAATTTCACAAAGCCGTCCTTTGTCACGGCCTATGGGCTGGATCCGATCCTTGATTCTGCTGATAAGGAGCAGCATCTCTTCGAGATCTTCCAGGGTCTCTGTGGGGAGACCAATCATCAGATAAAGCTTTAATTTATACAGACCTGCCCGGGCCAGACCTTCTGCTGCAGCCAGAAGATCATCAGCGGTCAAGCCCTTATTAATCACCCGGCGTAACCGCTCTGATGCCCCATCGGGAGCAATGGCCACACTCTTCAGCCGGCTTTTTTCCAAAAGACTGAGCAGCGGCCCGGAGATCCTGTCGGCACGAAGAGAAGAAAAAGCAAGCGAACAGCCACTGTCAAGAAGGTAGCTGGAGAGAAAAGCCAGGGAATCCTGATCCGCCATCTCCATCCCCAACAGTCCGATACGCTTAACAGACTCCGGACGTTCGGCCAGACCACTGAGTACGGCATCAACATCCCAGAGTCTTGGCGGTCGATAGATAAAACCGGCAGCACAGAATCGACAGCCCCTGGAACATCCCCGGCCAAGCTCTGTCAGATAGAGATCTGAGAACTCCGCATTCGGGGTCAAGAGTTGGGAGTGTGCCGCCCTCTCACAGCTCAGGGTGGTCACTTTGCGGATACGACCAGGGAGGCCGGGGGCAGGAACATGGCCGCTGAACGATCCGTTCTGATCATAGGTCGGCGTATAGAGCGACGGGGCATAACAACCAGGGAAGCCAAGACTGATCTCTTTTAACAGCTCAGACCGTCTTCCGCCTCCCCCCCCTTCAATATGGGCGGCAAGAAAGCTGACAAGGGGGGCCAGAACAGGTTCCGCCTCGCCGAGGACAAAAAGATCGACAAAAGGGGCCAGGGGCTCAGGGTTCATAAAAGTGGCGACACCTCCACAAACGACCAAGGGCTGTGAGGCACACACCCCCTCTTCCCGATTTTCAGCAAAGGGCGGAAGAGACCCGGCAAGAAGAAGACGGACTATATTCAGATAGTCATGCTCAAAACTGATGGAGAAAAAAACCAGGGGGAAGCTGTCAAGGGTGCGGCCGGACTCCAGGGAGCGCAGGGGAACGTCTGGTCCTGAATAGAAAAAACGTTCACAGACTATTCCTTCCATTTCGCCCAGCAGTCTATAGACAAGTTGAAACCCGAGGCTGGACATGCCAACGGAATATGAATTGGGATAGATCAGGGCAATGGGCAGCTGCCCTGTCCATTTCTTAAGATAACTCCCTTTTTCCTGAGCAAGGAGTGAGCGACGATCCATGCCGGAGGTCAGATCTCAGAAGCTGGAAATCAGAATATCCAGACACCTTGCAGCGCAGTATTCTGATTTCCAGCTTCTGGATCTTTCTTTCTCACTGATGGCTGCCGCCATCAATTTGCCTTTTTACGGAGATAGGTCGGGGTCTCCAGATAGTCTTCATTCCAGGGCCGCGACTCCTTCTGACTGCGCATACTCTCTTTACGGGGCGAGGAAACACCGAGATTATCAAAACCTTCAAAGTTGGATTGCAGCAGCGGGGTGACAAAAGAGGGACGCGGGTTCGTCGGAGCCGGCGTTGCCGGGACCTCCTGCATACTGGTAATCTTTACTGTCTTGCGTGGTTCATCAAGCAGACTGAGCGGTTCATTTTTTTTGACCACATTGCCAATTCCAGTGGCAATAACAGTGACACGCAGCTCATCGCCAAGAGTTTCATCATAAAGGACACCAAGGACAATTTTGGCGTCCTCATCCACCTTACTTTGAATAAGAGCTGAAACCTCCATATACTCGGCCAGGGTCAAGCTCTCTTCCGTGCCCGATATGTTGATAATGAGACCACGAGCACCATCTATCCCCGTATCTTCCAGAAGTTGATTGTCAATGGCCCGCTTGGCTGCCTCGGTCGCCCTGCTTTCACCAACGGCCGCGCCGGACCCCATGATGGCCGGCCCCACTTCCTTCATAACCGCACGCAGATCAGCAAAATCAGCATTAATCATTCCTGGCACATTAATCAGGTCTGTAAGCCCCTTGACCGCCTGCAACAGGACATGATCGGCCATGACGAACATGTCAGCAAGCCTGTTATTTTTCTGCATCAGAGAGAGAAGCCGATCATTGGGAACGGTAATGATGGCATCAACGTATTTTCGTAGTTCATCCCACCCAGCTTCAGCTGTGCGCATTCGAGCCTTGCCTTCAAAATGAAAGGGTTTGGTCACCACTGCCACAGTGAGCGCGCCCAGCTCTTTCGCCACCTTGGCCACAACAGGAGCGGCGCCTGTTCCGGTGCCACCGCCAAGCCCTGCCGCGACAAAGACCATGTCGCTCCCCTTCAGGGCCTTTTTGAGTTCCTCCAGGGATTCATGAGCTGCCTGGGCTCCGACATCGGGATCCATACCTGCACCCAACCCTTTCGTGATACTGGGACCAATCTGCAGGCAGATATCCGCACGAGATTTGTGCAGATCCTGTTTATCCGTATTGGCAACAATAAACTCAACGCCCTGAAGCTTATTATTTATCATGGTGTTTATGGCATTGCCGCCACCACCACCGACACCAATAACCTTTACCACCGCCACACCTTCTGTCTCCGCCATTCTAAACGGCATAATCTCACCCCTGAGTATCATTCGCCAAAGCCCCTGTCTGATGGCCTGTTAACACAACCGTTGTTCGAAGAAAATCGTCACCCTGTACTGCCGCGACCGGCATAAAGAGCTGTAGGCGAAACAGCCGGAAAGAGACGTACCGTTTCATACCCGCTCCTGAGTATCAGCCTACAGAATATAGCACCTGCTGATACTCGCTTAAACAAAAAAACGTCAGGATCACATGATTTTTTTCATCCACATCTTCATGCGCCCGACCATTGAGGAATCGCTCTGTATTCTCTGCACCCGATTCTCATGACCGTACTTAACCAGCCCGACAGCTGTTGTGCAGCGCGGAGTATGCACATCTTCTACACGTCCTCCAATCTTGACCGGATAGCCGATGCGTACCGGCAGATCAAAGATCTGTTCAGCCAGATCCACCAGATTGGCAAGCAAGGCAGTTCCACCGGTAATCACCACCCCGCCATGGATTTTATTTTTCTTGCCGGAATGGATCAGTTCCTGATTGACCATCTCCAGGATCTCGACAATACGAGCCTGGAGGATATCCACCAGCAGTTTCTGATTCAACTTACGCGGCTCCCGGTCACCGACGGTCGGCACATCAACCATATGATTCGGCTTGATCATGGCAGCAATAGCGCTGCCATAATCCTCCTTTAACCGCTCCGCCTCCTGAAGAGGCGTCCGCAATCCCACCGACAGATCATTGGTCAGGTTATGGCCGCCAAGTCCTATCTCACAGGTATGCCTAATGGTTCCGTCACAGAAAACCGCAAGATCGGTGGTTCCACCACCGATATCGAGCAAGGCCACCCCCAGCTCCATCTCATCGGCACTGAGAACGGCGTAGGCGGAGGCAATAGACTCCAGTACCATATCAAGCACCTCAAGACCCGCTTTCCGACAGCAGGTATAGAGATTATGCACGGCGCCCATGTCAGCGGTGACGATATGGACATTGGTGACCAGACGTACACCGGTCATGCCCAGGGGGTTCTGAATTCCAGTATGATCATCAACCATATACTCCTGGGGCAGGACATGGATAATCTGCTGATTCTCAGAGATCTTCACCGTCTTGGCTGCCACAATCACATCTTCGACATCAGCCTCCCTGATCTCCCTGCCATTTATGGCCAGGATTCCGGGACTGTTAAAGCCTTTGATATGATTACCGGCAATCCCTACATAGACATTATGCAGTTCGCATCCGGCGGCGTCTTCCGCCTGCTCCACGGCCTGCCGTATGGATTTGACGGTGGACTCGATATTGACCACAACGCCTTTTTTCATTCCCACTGACGGTGCGGTGCCGACACCGATAATATCCACCCCGTCATCAAAGACCTCTCCGACGACACAGCATATCTTCGTGGTTCCTATGTCGAGCCCGACCACCACTTCCCCCGGCGCCCGTTTCTCACTCTTCTGCTCCAGTTCACTCACTGGTCCTGTTTCATTTATTTCATCCATGAGTTCTCAACCCGATCCGCTGTGTGCAACCAGCACCTTGTTTTCCAGATAATCCATACGAATATACGCAACATCCGCGATAGTCTTTCCCTGATCCGTCTCTTTATATAAAACCTCCAACACCCTTTTCAAACGACTATATTTTGTCCTGACCTCTCCCTTGCCAAAATAAATAGGAAAGGGATAATCAACCAGATAGAGGGTCATTCCAGCATCCAGGTCAACATGGATCTCAGAAAGATTCTGGATCGGAAGATTAGGATTATTCTGTTTGACAAGTTTCAAAAAAGCCAGAGGTTCACGGAGCATCTCGTCCTTAGCCCCTGCACCTTGAGAGAGGTTTCGGCTTTTATCTCCCTTGACATCAAGACCGGTTATGACCGGAAAGTCCATATCCTGACCCGGCTCGACCGATGCAAAGACAACCCCGGCCTTGTCCAGATAAAAAAACTTCCTGCTGCCGGAAACCTGCTGCAGGATCAAGGCCTCAGTGACATATTCCTTGACCGAAACTACAAGCGCATCAGGCCAATCGCGTTTGACCTCAACCTCTGAAACCCATGGGTGAGCCCTGAGAATTGCTTCAACATGGGCCGGATTAATCTTCAACAGACTGGCCTGATACCTGATCCCTGCAAGGTCTCGAATCAAAGCGGGAGTAGTTATACGACAACCCGTAATGGTAATCTCCCGGATCTTGAAAAAATTCAGATCAGAGACCATGTTCACAAACGGGCTCTGTACCACAAAGAATAAAGCCACTACAAAAGTCAGAACAAATGCCGGAAAGAGAAAAGCCCTGGCCCTGTTTTTTACCGCCACTGGAGGTCGTTTCAATTCTTTACGCTTGGCAGAGCGCTGAAGCCGGGATTGTATCCTGGTGAGCAGCCCTGCCCTTTTCTGTTCCTGGGTGGCATACCTTGAGGTAAACACAGGTTGTCTGCCACGGTCGGCACCAGGACCGCGTACATTTCTGTTTCTCTTCTTTCCCAAACGAAAGACGGAACGTATATTTTTAAAAAAGTTCAACACGCAACACGTTTCCCACATTCATGATGAGACATCAATATACCTTTTAGAGAAAATGAACTTCCGGCTCAAGCACTATTCCACTATCCTCTTCTACCTTTATCCGTACTTTCTCCATAAGCTCCAGGACATCTGCCGCAGTCGCCCCACCGCTATTCACCAGAAAATTAGCATGCACGGGTGACACCATGGCGCCTCCGACCGCGAGGCCCTTCAGGCCGCTGGCCTCAATAAGACGCCCGGCGGCATCACCGTCCGGGTTCTTGAAAAATGAGCCGGCATTCGGCTCTCCCTTGGGTTGCTTCATCCGCCGCTTTTCTCGATACGACCGGCAGAGGGTTCGTATCTGTTCCTGATCCGCTACTCCACATTGCAACTCCACAGCCACCACCACCCGTGCCTCTTCTGCACGCTCATGATCATGCCAGATTCGATAGCCGAAATCGAGCTCTGCCCGGGGCAGGGTGCAGACTTGACCCTTTGAGGTAACAAAGGTCACGGAGACAAGCACCTCCGCCAGTTCATGCCCCCAGGCACCGGCATTCATGATA
>JANZPQ010000059.1:0-11085 GCA_038040945.1 Desulfobulbaceae bacterium
TGCCGAAGAGAAGATATTCGGCTGGGTGATTGTTCAGCATCCGAACAGCCTGTTCAGGAGAAAGATAGGCGAGACTCAAGGAAATTTCCATGAAAATCTCCTTGCCGATAAGCATTTCTTCCACCTCGTCCCAGGTATCCCAGCCACCAAAATGGGTGGTGATCAACCTGAGATTGGGGAAGCGTTTCCGTACCTTCAGGATCCGGCCGGGATCGGCCCTTCGTATCCGGGGAAAGGCAATGTCATAGCCGCAATGAACGACCACCAGCAAACCGCTCTCGCTCAGGGCTTCGTAGAGTGGGGTGAGCCGATCTTCATCGAGAAAAAAATCCTGATAATAGGGATGCATCTTGATCCCTGAAAACCCTGCCTCCTTAAGTCTGAAGACCTTGGCTACTGCATCTGTATCGTCTGGATGGATTGATGGCAAAGGGATAAGACGCGGTGAGCGAATAGCGGTAGACCAGGCGAGAATGGGTTCAAATTGGCCGGGGCGGGTGGCAATGGAGCAGATAACGCTGCGACTGATTCCAGCCCGGTCCATGGAGGCAAGCAGTGAATCTACTGTTCCAAGGGTGTAGGCCGTGACCTTGCCCTCTTTAGCAAGAGCGGGGATGGCCTTGGCTGCCACTCTATCCGGGAAGGCGTGGGTATGAAAATCTATAATCATAATGCTAAAGCTGAATTTTACACTCATCCGGCAAACGGCTATACATGCCAGCGATATCTAAACTGATGCCTTCGTACACGAACGAGCAATAAGGTGGAATATTTCACAGGAAGAGACAAAGGGGTTGTCTGCATAATAACTCCCATCTATACTGTCTGAAGGGCTCATTTGGCAAATTAATAAGGGGCTGTTATGGAATAAAGGGTACCGTTCTTTTATTCCAATGGCGCACTGAGAGCAGTGAAAGAGATCATGATTCCTGTCCTTCGAAAAAAACGGAACAACTGGAGAGGTTTTATCCGCTCTCCAGCATTTGACACTGTGCAATTTCTGCTGCTTGTTCTTCTTTTTCTCTGGTTTTTTGCCCATAGCCTTGATCAGGTCGGCTATAATTGGCAATGGTACCAAATTCCCCGATTTATTTACACCTTTGATGAGCGGGGCTTTGTCTCCGGACCATTGCTCCAGGGCTTGCAGGTAACCCTGCAGATATCGGCAGTCAGTTTGATACTGGCTTTTTTTGTCGGATTAGTGACGGCCCTGATGCGCTTATCCAGCTCCATGGTTGCTAAGTCGGTGGCACGGCTCTATCTTGAGGTCAGTCGTAATACGCCCCTGCTGATCCAGCTTTTCTTTATTTATTTTGTCATGGGTCCGATCCTGGGGATGAATCGATTTTTTTCTGCCGTGCTGGCTCTCAGCCTTTTTGAAGGGGCCTATGTGTCGGAGATCCTCCGGTCCGGAATCACCTCTGTTCATCGTGGGCAGTGGGAGGCGGCGTCCTCTCTTGGTTTGACTCAGTGGTGCACCTATCGTTTCATTATCCTGCCCCAGGCTGTGCGTCGCATCCTGCCGCCATTGACGAATCAGGCGATATCCTTGATCAAGGATTCGTCGCTGGTCAGTGTGATCGCGGTCTACGACCTGACCATGCAGGCCCAGGCCCTTATCTCAGAGACCTTTCTTAGTTTTGAACTCTGGCTTGTGGTGGCGCTTGTCTATCTGCTGTTGACCATTACTCTTTCGTATTGCGTTACCCTTTTGGAAAAGAAGATCAATCCGCATACTCAACATTGACTCTTAATTAAGGAGAAAAATGAAAAAAATGAAATGGACAGTACCCGTGCTGATGAGTTTGTTGGTCTTGTTCTGCAGCCTTGTGACCTCGCATGCCGGGAATCAGCAACAGTCAGCTGCGGAGAAGGCCACTGTCGATAAAATAGTGCGCAGCGGCGTACTGCGGGTGGGCATGGATACCTTTCTCCCCTGGGCCGTGACGGGTAAGGATGGCAGGCTGGTGGGCTTTGAAATTGATGTCGCCACCCGTCTGGCGGAGGATATGGGGGTCAAGGTCGAATTTGTTCCGACCAAGTGGGCCGGTATTATTCCGGCCCTGTTGACCGGCAAGTTTGATGTGATTATCGGTGGTATGGGCATTACACCTCAGCGCGCGCTAAAGGTAAATTTTACCCATCCTTATGATTATTCCGGCATAGCCATTGTGGCCCACCGGAAAAAGGCCGCTGGTTTTCAGTCCCTCGATGACTTTAACAAGGAAGGGGTGGAGATAGCCTGCAAGCTGGGAACAACAGCAGTGGCGGCAGCCAAAAAATATATGCCCAAGGCGAAATTGCGGCTCTTTGATGACGAGTCCCAGGTCTATCAGGAGCTGCGAAACGGCAATGTCCATGCCGTGGTTGGATCGGCTCCACGGCCGGCCTATGAGGCCCTGCAATATCCGGAGACCGTCTTTCTGCCCATCTCCGCTCCTTGTACCAGAGAACCTATTGGTTTTGCCGTCCGCAAAGGTGATTTTGATACCCTTTCTTTTTTTAATACCTGGATCACCACCGTCCAGATGGAGGGCTGGTTGGAAGAGCGGCATCACTACTGGTTCGCTACCAGAGAGTGGGCGCATCTGGTGGAATAGTCCATGCTAACGCTGTGTGCAGGGAAACATTTACTCGCATGATTCCATCGTTGCGCAAAAAAAACAGCTTGCTTGATGGTGTGGTGAGCTGTGCTGTCCTGGCCTTTATCGGCCTGATTGTCTATCGGATCACCGTTACCATGCCTTACCGGTGGAACTGGGCCGTCATTCCGCACTATCTGTGGCGCTTTGATCCGGAGCAGGGGCGATGGGTCGCCAATATTCTGCTTACAGGGCTGGTGACAACGATCAAACTGAGTCTCTGGTCCAGTCTGCTGGCGGCAGTGCTCGGCCTGGTCATGGGGGTCATGCGCACGATGGACCGGCTCATTTTTCGTCTTGTTAGCCTTAGCTATGTTGAGCTTATCCGTAATATTCCGCCCCTGGTGCTGATCTTTATCTTTTATTTTTTTGTCAGTGATCAGCTCATGCCGATGCTGGGGGTGGAGGCGTTTATCCGGGGAAGGACGCCTGTGGTAGAGCAGTGGCTGGCGTTTCTGTTTGCCCCTGCTGCTCTTTTTACTCCTTTTGTCTCAGGAATTATTACCGTGGCCCTTTTCCAGGGGGCCTATATGGCCGAGATTATCCGGGCAGGGATTCAGTCCCTTGGAAAAGAGCAGTGGGAGGCCTCTGCCAGTCTGGGTCTCTCCTGGATACAGCAGATGCGTTTTATTATACTTCCCCAGGCAACAAGACGGGTGCTGCCTCCACTGGCCAATGAATGTATCAATACCATAAAATATTCTTCCATCGTCTCGGTTATTTCCATCCAGGAATTGACATTCCAGGGCCTGCAGGTGATGGCTGCCACTCAGGCCACCTTTGAGGTCTGGATTACCATCAGTGTGATCTATTTCGGCCTCTGTTTCGCAGTCTCACTGGCGGTACATCGGCTGGAGAGATATATGAAGCGTTGCGGAAGCTGATTCCTGTGGGCGGCCGCTTCGCCTTGTATTTCGCTTCAATAGTTGCTACATTTTGCGTGTTGCAGGAGCAGTTCTTCAGCGAGAGGAGATCAATAAACTTTTCAGGAAATAACCATGCACTACTCACACGTTTGTCTCCACACCTTTGGCTATGCCCTGCCGCCGAGAACAGTCAGCTCGGAAGAGCTGGAGCGGCGACTGGCTCCGGTCTATGAGCGGCTTAAATTGCCTTTTGGCAGACTGGAGATGATGAGCGGCATCAAGGAGAGGCGCTTCTGGGATCCGGGGACCAGGCCCAGTCAGGGTGCGGTCCTGGCCGGGCGGAAGGTGCTCGAACAGGCTGATCTTGCTCCAGAGCAGATAGAGTGTTTGATCTTCACCTCGGTCTCAAGAGATATGATGGAACCGGCAACGGCCTCCTTTGTGCATACCAGCCTGGGCCTGTCTGAGAAGTGTCTGCTTTTTGATCTCTCTAATGCCTGTCTCGGCTTTCTTGATGGCATGGTGGTGCTGGCCAATATGATTGAACTGGGGCAGGTGAAAAATGGCCTGCTTGTGGCGGGAGAAACCGCTGAGGAACTGGTCGATTCGACCATAGAGGCCCTCTTAGCTGATACAAACTTGACCCGCAAGAGCATAAAACCAGCCTTTGCCTCCCTGACAATCGGTTCCGGATCGGTGGCCCTCTATATGTGTCGGGCAGAAAAAGAGATGGTGCAGCCTCGTCTTATCCACGGTTCCTGGCGGGCCAATACCAGGCACTCCACTCTTTGTCAGGGCAGTCAGAGTGGCAGTGCGATAACGCTGATGAACACCGATTCCGAAGAACTCCTGCGACGAGGAGTAGAGACGGCGCGCATGACCTGGCAGGCCTTTTCAGCTGAACCAGGCTGGCAGGCGGCAGATATTGACCGCTTTTTCTGTCATCAGGTCGGTTCCGCCCATGCCAGACTGCTTTTTGATTCTCTTGATCTGGAGTCGGAGAAGAATTTTGAGACCCTGGCCTTCCTGGGGAATGTGGGGTCTGTCTCTGCTCCTGTGACGCTTGCCATGGCTATCGAACAGAAGGTATTTCAACCGGGTCAGCGAGGGGCGATTTTAGGCATCGGCAGTGGTATCAACTGTCTGATGCTGGGGGTTGATTGGGGAAAGTAAAGAGAGGGTGGTCTTTCCCTGTTCATCTGACGGGGTCAGTTGTCAACAGCAAAAAAGGGGGTCTCTATGCAGGATCATCTCACTGAAGAGCAGGGGGGGCAGTTGTTACGATTAGCCAGAGAGACCCTTGCCGAGAAGCTGGGGAAGAAGACGGAGCGGTCGAGCGATGGTATTGAACCGGCCTTACAGGCTGAATGTGGTACCTTTGTCACCTTGAAGATCGGAGGTCAGTTGCGAGGATGCATCGGCAACCTTGAGCCTGTAGGTTCCATCTATGAGGCTGTTCGCCGTAATGCCCTCAATGCCGCCTTTCAAGATTATAGATTCCCTCAACTCAGCGCAGAGGAGCTTGCCCGGGTTCATATTGACATCTCCATCCTGACCCGGCCACAAACTCTGCTGTATTGTGACGGCGCAGATCTCGCGTCCAGACTGCGTCCAGGGATTGACGGGGTGATCCTGAGACTGGGCCGCTGCAGGGCCACTTTTTTACCTCAGGTCTGGGAGCAGCTGCCGCTTGCCGAGGAGTTCCTGTCCCATCTTTGTCGGAAGGCAGGACTCTCTGAGACGGCCTGGCAGGATTCTCATCCCGAGGTGGAGATCTATCAGGTCCAATGTTTTGCAGAAGGAAAAGGCGATGAAAGAGGTTAAGCTTACTGGCGATCTGGCCGGCCGGATGGGGCAGATCTATGAGGAGATGGAGAAGGGGTACGAAGAGGTTGCCGCTCAGTTACAGTTCAGTTGTGATGGCTGTCCTGATAACTGCTGTGATTCCTATTTTCAGCATCACACCTTTGTGGAATGGGCATATCTCCACGAGGGATTCTCCCAGCTTGCCGAATCGCTGCAGGCTGAGATCCTTGAACGCAGCCGTCTGTATATTGCAGCCTGTGAACAGGCCCTGGCCCGGAATGAACGACCACAGGTCATGTGTCCGCTGAACGAAAATGGGCGCTGTATCCTCTATGGACATCGTTTGATGGTCTGCAGGACGCACGGGGTCCCGGCCACCATGCAGCGGCCTGATGGTCAGCGCCTTACCTTTCCAGGCTGCTTTCGTTGTCAGGAACTCGTCGAGCGGACATTTCCTCATGAGTCAGAAGCGCAGTCCGTGGTTCCCCGGGTGGAACGGACGCTCTTGCTGCGCAGGCTGGCAATGCTTGAGAATGAATTGATGGAAGGCAGGAGGCACCTCTATCCGAGGATCAAATTGACCATTGCCCAGATGCTGGTCAAGGGGCCGCCCATGATTGCCATCCCTCATTGTGAACGTGATCGAGTGCTATAAGATGCTGTTTGTTGGTATTGCTTATTTGTTAAGCGCTGGCAGATGTGACTTGCCAGGCGCCACGCCAGGAAACCCTTTATGTTATCTGCCAGGTGCCGCATCCAGGAAACAGCGGTAAAGATTGCTGTTTCCTGGATGCGGCATAAGAGGCCGTAAGCTCTACAAACAACAAAAGGCCGTTGCTCGTAGAGCAAACGGCCTCTAAAAAAGCATTGCTGAAAATCGTTGGTGAAAAGCGGTGAGATCTTCTGCGCATTCGCCGCAGACAAGTCTGACTGGTCCAAGGATCTGGGAGGTGTCTTCTTCAGGGGTAAAACTGCCATCAGGATTCTGGATGTATTGAGTCGTAATAATGACGTTCTCGGAAACTTCAATAAAATCTTCATCATTCCCGCAAGATGGACAAGAGATCAGCTTGACTGGTGGTCGATCTTTAATCTGCATGGTGTGTTTAATCCTGTTTGCTGGCTGACAGGATATGTTCAAGATATCCTACATGCGGAAAAGGCTGGAGGGTGAGAAAGGATCGGTTAAACTTCAGAGAACAAGCGTCGTACCTTTCAGAGTGTGGAGGAAGTGGTGGGAGAGAGCTTCTTTCTTATCTTGACAGCGGCTGCATTGACTTTTGTAATAACGCTCCCTTTAGAGAGGTCTGCTGTTTCCATGAATGTTACGGGATTGATTGGTTTTCCATTCAGACATAACTCATAATGAAGGTGAGCCCCGGTAGAGCGTCCACTGCTCCCTACCAATCCTATCACCTGACCGCGTTTAACCTTATCACCTTTTTTTACTTTATATCCCTGAAGATGGGAAAAGCTGGTGGTGAAACCGTTTCCATGCTTGATCTTAACATAGCGGCCATACTGCCCGTTATTGCTGGCTTGAATCACCGTGCCATCTGCGGTGGCAACGATCTTCTCTCCGCGTTTACCCTGCATGTCAACCCCGGCATGAAAGCCTTTCTTGTCGTTGATCGGATCTTCTCTGTAGCCAAATGGCGAGGTTATCGGGCCTGAAAGTGGACGTCCGAGAGGCGTGCGGCGCAGGAGATCAAGATTTTTGTCGGTGCGCAGCAGCAGGTCTTCCTGCTGCGATTCAGAAGGGGAAATATAGGGACCACCACTGTTTGCTGCGGGCTTCTGTTTCTTTATTTTAACCCCGATATTCTTCACCATATTGTCAATGAGTTGGTTCCGCTCATTGAATTCAGCGAGGGTCTTATTGAGTAGGATCTCTTTTTCCGCCTCAAACATTGCTGTTTGAGATGTGTTCATGGAAAGAAGGTCGTCGATCCGGTCTGCGTAATTACGACTTTCCTGTGTGCTTTCTATCAGCTTGAGGTTCATGGCGGAAACCTGGGCGCTCAGATTGCTGTTTTCAACAAAAAGACGTGTGGACAGTATAGCGCCAACAACAACAGCACAAAGGAGGAATATACTGAGCGCAATGCCAAGTTTAAGTTTTTTTCTGGAAAGAAGAATGGTCCTGGCCTTTTCTCTGGCCCCGGTAATAATAATATGGATATGGTCATTCATTGCAGTTTGTCCTGATTGATTGTATAAAAAAGAGCTTTGTAGAAAATTGCGGAGAGTAAGAACAATTCTCTTTTTGTACAATGTATATAAAAGCTAAAGAGTTATATACGTGCTTTCTGGAATAATCAATAAGAAATCCACACTGCTTCTTTCTTCGATATCTTTCCATTTCTCTTTCATCAAATAATATTAAAGGCTTATTGGCCTGATACGGCATACTTTTTATGGCACATCTTCTCAGTTGTAACTTGTTGAGCAAGTCCTTTGGCGCTCAGACCTTGTTTAAAAATATCTCACTTTCGATCAGCGATGGTGACCGGATTGGCCTTATCGGCCCCAATGGCAGCGGCAAATCAACCCTGCTCAAGATCATCTGCAATAAGATTGAGGCCGATGAGGGGAAGATCCTGGTCCAGAGGCATGTGCGTACGGCCTATCTGGCCCAAACGGATTGCTTTGACGAGGAAAAGAGTGTTGCCGAAAACCTGCAGCAGCCCCTCGCGGGCCTCGATCTCGATGAGACAGAACAGTATAATCGAGTCCACTCCCTTCTGAGCCGGGCCGAATTTTCCGATCCTGCCGTCCCTGTTCGGGTCTTATCCGGCGGCTGGCGCAAGCGCCTTTCCATCTGCCGCGCCCTTGTGGTCCGGCCTGATATCCTGGTCATGGATGAGCCCACAAACCATCTGGACATCGAGGGGATCCTCTGGCTGGAAAAGATGCTGTGCAACCCTTCTCCTGATGGCCCATCGGCCGTGCTGCTGGTGAGCCATGACCGTCGCTTTTTGGAGAATACGGTCAGCCGGGTGGTGGAATTGTCGGCCGTCTATCCTGAGGGCTCGTTTCAGGTACAGGGTGCCTATGTCAAATTTCTTGAAGAGCGGGAGACCTTTCTGGGCCAGCAGTGGCAGCAGGAAGAGCGTCTGGCGAACAAGGTCAGGCGGGAGACGGAGTGGCTCCGGCGTGGACCCAAGGCCCGGGCCACCAAGGCCCGTTCTCGTATTGATGAGGCCCACAGGCTTCAGGACGAACTGGCACAGATCAAGACACGCAATCGCTCAACAGCAAGTGTGCAGATCGGCTTTGATGCCACCGGCAGAAAGACCCGCAAGCTTCTTGAGACCCGCGCTCTTGGCAAGGGCCATGGCGGGCGGATGCTCTTTTCGGGTCTCGATATGGTCCTTGCCCCTGGCACCAAGCTTGGACTTCTCGGCAGAAACGGCTGTGGCAAGTCCACCTTGATGCAGCTTCTGGCAGCCGCAGGCAACGGGGACGGGGGCGCGGTGATTCCTGATTGTGGAGAGATCGTTGTGGCCGACGGGGTGCGAATCGTCAGTTTTGATCAGCGGCGCGAAAAAATCAATCCCGCCCTGACCCTGCGCCGGGCCCTGGCCCCTGATGGTGATACCGTTGTCTGTCAGGACCACTCCATGCATGTGATCTCGTGGGCCAAACGTTTTCTTTTTCAGCCCGAGCAGCTGGAGACCCCTGTGGGACAGCTCTCCGGCGGCGAGCAGGCCCGGATCCTGATTGCCGAACTGATGCGGCAGCCGGCAGACATCCTGCTTCTTGATGAGCCCACCAATGATCTTGATATCCCCTCACTCGATGTCCTGGAAGAGAGTCTGCTTGAATTCCCCGGGGCGCTGGTGCTCGTGACCCATGATCGTTTTCTCCTCGATCGCGTCTGTGACCGGGTGCTTGGCTTTGATGGTCGCGGCGGCATCGACTTTTTTGCCGATTATGAGCAGTGGCTGGCCGCCCTGGAGAAGAGTGGTAAGGAGAGTGAACAAGCCTCAGCATCCATACCGCCTGTTGCCGTCAGTCGCGAAAAAAAGAAGAAGACAGCCAGACTTTCCTATCTCGATCAGCGGGAATATGAGCAGATAGAGGAAAGGATCATGGAGGCCGAGGAAGAGCAGGAACGGCTGCAGGCGCTCATGGAGGCCCCGGAGACGGTCGCGGACCCTGAACGGCTGCATGCCTGCTGGAGCGAATTACAGCTGGCCCAGGAGGCGGTGGCGCAGCTCTATGAGCGCTGGGACGAGCTGGAGGCCAGGAAAAACGAGAGTGAGTGAAGTGTCAGGTCGGAATCAGCCTGGCGGCCAGAGGAGTTGACGGCCGCCGAGAATATGGAGATGGATGTGAAAGACGGTCTGGCCGGCGGCGGCGCCATTGTTAAAGATAAGACGGAAGCCATCAACAAGGTCGAGATCGGCGGCCAGTTGTGAGCCTACCCGCATCATCCTGCCGATAAGCTGTTCATCTTCCGCCTCCATGAAGGCCGGTCCAACAATATGTTTTTTGGGGATGACCAGAAAATGGACCGGTGCCTGGGGCGAGATATCCCGGAAGGCCAGGAACTCGTCGTCTTCATAGAGTATCTCCGCAGGGACTTCACCGGCTATGATCTTACAGAAAAGGCAATGTTTGTTCATGGTTTCTCTCGTATGCTCTTGAATAAAGAGGACGTGTAATGAGGTTTTTGTAAAAGTCTATTATCTGTTGTCATTGCGAACGACGTGAGAACTCTTTTACTCCGGTTCTGCACTGAAGATTTCTCACGTCGGAGTCTCGCAACAGGCTCGCTTACCTGGTCGAAATGACAATTGTACGTTTGTATGACTTTTTCATGAGGCTCTCATGTTACTGAGGACCAAAAGAATCTTCAAAAAGCTGCTGGATGGCCTCGTGGCCGGCATCGCTCAGATATCTGGTGCCTGAGCCGACAAAGGTGTCGTATTCAATGATCGGGCTATCCTCCTGCCACTGATTGTTTTTCCAGGTAAACCATTGTTTGCGGGGCTGGTCAAAGACGTGGAGAGGGCGGTTGAACAGCTTGGCCAGCTCCACCGCCCAGCCGGTACCACCCTTTACCGAATTGTCTTCCAGGATGGTGCCGATGACAAAGACCTGGTGGCCGTTGTTGACCATATGAAAAATGGTCTGCAGCACCTTTCTGATCTTGGTGGTCTCGTAATAGGTGCGGTTGAGCATCTTGGAGGCCAGCTCCATACTGATATCGCCACGTTCCAGCTCCTGCTGGCTGAGATAGACGGCATTGTTTTCCCGGTGCAGTTTGTGCCCTTCAAAGGTATAGATAACCTCTTTTACGCCCCATTGTTCTGCCGATTCACCAAAGCTTGCCTCGGCCCCTTTCAGGCCACCGCTGCAAAGGGTGCAGGTTCCTTTGTCCATATATGTGCTCCTTGTTATAAAAATATCAGGCTATCATCAAGAAGTACGTGTGCAGCACACTTCTTTTCTTATCAATGTATCATTTTCAATTCTATACCACACCTGCAAGCAAAGGCAAGTTTTGCCATCCTTTTTTCTCGAGCTGTCAGCCGGAGCTGCCTTTTTTCGAGCCGCGCAGAAAGACGCGATGCGGGGCAGGGTAGCCTTCCACGGTCAGTGCCGGGTGCTGTGGATCAATAAAGTCGCGGTAGGATTCAAAGCGCATCCATTCGGTGGATCGTTGTTCTTCGGAGCTCATGGGGTGCTGACAGAAGAGCTCGACCTGATCAAAACCGGCCTTTTCCATCCACAGGCGCAGACAGTGGCCGGTGGGGATGAAA
>JANZPQ010000060.1:0-4773 GCA_038040945.1 Desulfobulbaceae bacterium
TTTACCCCTGAGACCCTGCAACAACTCTTCCCCAGAGAACGTTCCAATGAGTTTTTTGATGCCCTGTTCGGCGATGCCAGCGAAGGGGCCTATGACATTGAACTTGCCTACAAGGGCACGGATGGAAAGGAGATCACTCTGGAGCTGCTCCTGCACGAACGACCCGGCTGCTGCCTGGTCTGCAACCTGACCCAAGGCCTGCCCCAGGTCTTCACGCGACACCCGGTGATTAATGTGGCCGGGGTAGTTGAGGCTGTGGACAGCCTGCTGGCAGGACAGGCCAGGTGCGGGAAATGGTCCCTGGGACGTACAGACCAACGAAGCAAGGCTTTGCATGTCATCCCTCTGACGATTGAACTGGCCGAATAAGCGGTCAATATTTTGACAACCGATAACTGCCAACCGTTCAAATGAAAAGAGCCGACTCGTGTATGAGTCGGCTCTTTTCATTTGAACGGGTTTAATACAGATTTCAATCAGACAAGACTCACCCTGGAACGGCCATTGGCCTGGGCATGATAGAGGATATCATCCACCCTTTCCATCCACGCATCCTACTCTTCATCTTTTTCCCACTGGGCAAGACCGATAGAGACTCCAAGCCTGGTTTCACTGTCAGCCCATATATCCAATTCATCAATAGCCAGACACATTCTTTCTGCCAGGATCCTGGCGCTTTGCTGATCCGTATCATCCATAACCAGGAGAAATTCATCCCCACCCATCCTGACCAGGAGATCCGTTGAACGTACCGAATCGGCCATCACCGCCGCCACCTGGCAAAGCACCTGATCGCCGCGCTGATGACCCAGATTATCGTTGATCTGCTTGAATCTATCCAGATCCATGGAGGCTATGGTCAGGGGACGGCCGGACCGTCTGGCACTGCCTATCTTTAATCTGATCTGTTCATCAAAGACCCGACGGTTGGCAAGCCCGGTCAAGGCATCGCGCCGCGCACTCTCAAAGAGTTCCTCATACTCAAGGGCCCGGCGAAGAGACTCACCCAGAACGAGCAGAGACTCATTGACCCATTCAATCTCGCCGGAATCCATGGAGCGTCCGTCCTTGAGCACCAGAAGCAACCCGGCATTATCAACTGTTTCCATCAACCATTTATGGGCATAATGACCATCTTCACTGACGGCGACATCGGCGAGCCTGATCAGCCATCAACTGCTCGGCAAAGGCGATCACACTGCGCCTGAGAGGGCCATGCCCTGAACAGAAGAGATGTCTTTTACTGCGAATCGTATTGCTGTACCCTATAAGCTCATGTTCTACATGGGGCATCAACCAGACCGAGTATGCCTCAATCATTCCGGCAAGGTCAAGGACGGCACCTAAACGAACATGAAGTTTATTTATCAGAGCCAGACGTTCGGCCTGCCGCCGCAAGTGATCAAGCTCAACCATCACATGATCGACTTCACCCGCGGTCATGCCGGTTGCTCTCTCTGTATCTATCGACACTGAAATTGTCATTATCATTTCCTTATAAAAAAATCAAAACAAGGGTGGACCTAAAAGTATATCGACAAAAGGCCGAATATCTTTACCCATTTTTTGATACTTTTATGATAGCAAGAACAATGCCAATCTGATTTTCTGGAACACATTTACCTCAGGGCGGATCTTGAATACAAGCAATCCTGCAAAACTGCGAGAGCCCACGCAGACGCTCCGGGAGCGAAGCGACAGATAACAATAAGCGGTTGATTCAAATCGGTTTTCGCCAAGACAACCAGTGTCCCGACACGTCAGTTCAACAATTTTGCAAATGGCTCTTCTGTTGCAATTAGGTGTCAAGAAGAGTAGAGGGAACTATCCGAAAGCTATAGATCCTTTCTCAACAGCCCTTATTGTACTAAAAACGTATGGACATCGAACAAAAAATCGGACAGCTCTTCCTCATCGGCTTCCAGGGAGACACCATTGATGCCTCCCATCCCGTGGTTGCGGACATCAACCGGAGAAACCTCGGCGGCGTTCTTCTCTTTGACCGTTTACTGGCAAAAGGACAGAATACCAACAACATCACGTCAGCCTCTCAGCTCAAGACACTCACCGCCTCCCTGCAGGGATTTGCCCGGACGCCCCTGCTCATAGGAATAGACCAGGAAGGGGGAAAGGTCCGCCGACTCAAACCTGAAAAGGGCTTTCCGGCAACGGCAAGCGCGGCCGAGCTTGGTCAAAAAAATGACAGAACGCTGACAACGATTCACGCCCTGACCACCGCCGCCACCCTGCGGGCCATGGGCATTAATTTCAATCTGGCCCCGGTGATCGATGTCAACACCTTTGCCGAGAACCCGGTGATCGGCAGACTTGATCGCAGCTTTTCGCCATCTGCCGCTCTCGTCAGTGTGCATGCCGGTGCATGGGTCAAGGCGCACACTGAACTGGGGGTTCTCACTTGCCTCAAGCATTTTCCCGGCCATGGAAGTTCCCGATCCGACTCCCACCTGGGGTTCACCGACATTACCGAGACCTGGGACGCTGCAGAACTCCAGCCCTATAAAGATTTGATAGCCGCTGGTCTCGCCGATGCAGTCATGACCGGACATCTTTTCCACAAAGGACTGGATCCCATCCATCCAGCCACCCTCTCAGCCGGCATCATAGGCAGACTCCTGCGCCAGGAACTGCAGTTCGACGGGGTTGTTATCTCAGATGACCTGCAGATGAAGGCCATCACCGACCAATATGGCCTGGAAGAGGCTGCATGTCTTGCCCTTGCGGCCGGCGTTGACCTGCTTATAGTAGGAAACAATCTCGACTATGACCCGGATGCCCTGGCGCGTATCATTGCCGCCATCCTGCTGGCGATAGAGAGCGGCAAGGTACCAAAAGAGAGGATCAACGAGGCCTGGGAACGGGTCCAGCAGTTGAAAAGAAAGATTTCAGCGGTTGAGTGCCTTTAGAAAAAAACCACCGAGGAGCTACAGACCAATGATCCAATCGCAAAGACAAACCCACAGCCCGCTCATAGGCTATATCCTGTGGATCTTCGGCTTTCTTGGCGCCCATCGCTTTTATTATGGCAAGCCCATCTCCGGGACCATCTATTTTTTTACCCTGGGACTCTTCCTCATCGGCTGGCTGGTGGATCTCTTTCTCATTCCATCGATGAGCAGAGACGCGGACCTCCGCTTTCATGAAGGGGAAATTGACTACAACCTGGCCTGGATACTGCTCACCTTTCTGGGATTGCTCGGCTTCCATCGCCTCTATATGGAAAAATGGATTTCAGGGATCATTTATCTCGTAACGGGTGGGATTCTCGGCCTGGGAGTTATCTACGACTTCTGGACGCTCAATGACCAGATCAGCCTCTTAAACGGCAACGACTGACCCAATTACGAATTACGAATTATTTGGCTTTTAATTCGTAATTCGTAATTTCAAATTCGTAATCGATCCAAGGCCCGGCGCACAACCTGGGCCAGCCCCAGCAATGTGACCGGCTTCAGAAAGAAGTCGTCAGCCCCTGCCCGCTGCAGCAAATCTTCCGTGAGCTGCTCCGTATCCCCGCTGCAGAGGACGAAGGGCATGTCAGGCCTGATCTTTTTGACCTGCACACAGAGATCCACTCCGGTCACCATGGGCATGGTGAGATCGGCTATCAGCAGGTCAAAATCAGCCTCCGCCTCCATGACACGCAGCAGGGCCTCTTGGGCGGAAGTCGTGCTCGTCACCCTGTAGCCCAATCCTTTTAAAAGATGAGTTACGACATCAAGGACCTGGACTTCATCATCAACAAAAAGGACATGTTCCTTGCCGCCAACAGGCGCAGGGGCAGCAAGCACATCTTCTACAGGAGTGGGCGCGGAGAGGACAACGGGAAGAGAGACAGAAAATGTGGTTCCCACGCCGACCTCGCTTCGTACCTCCACCCTGCCACCATAGCCACTGACAATACCGTGCACCAGGGCCAGCCCCATCCCTGTGCCTCGGCTCTTGTCCTTGGTGGTATAATAGGGTTCAAAGATCCTCGGCAGCACTGAAGCCTCAATACCGCTTCCGGTATCAGCAACACTCAAGACCACCCAGTTCCGCCCCTCCTGATCCGTTGCCCCTTGAGCAAGACGTACGGTCAAGATTCCGACACGGCCTTCCATAGCATGAAAACTATTGGTGCAGAGATTCATCAGGACCTGGTGCAACTGAACCGGATCGATCACGACCTGCCCGCACTCCGCATCAATCTCCTGATGAATCTCGATGCTGCTGGGCAAGGCCACCTTCATCAGGCTCATCACTTCTTTTACTATCGGATGGACATATAAGGCCACGCTGCTCTGTTCCTGGTTCCTGGAAAAGGTCAGAATCTGGTCCACCAGGCCCTTGGCCCTTTTGGCAGCCGTCAATATTTCGCCAAGAGAACTCTCAAGTTCAGGATCCTGCTGCCCGCGCTGGCGCATACGAAAACGTATGATCTCCGCCTGTCCGATAATCGGGGTCAGGACATTATTAAAATCATGGGCGATGCCGCCTGCAAGCGAACCAATAGCTTCCATCTTCTGCGAATGGCGCACCTGCTTTTCCAGCTTGATCTTTTCAGTAACATCCCGCGAAAGGGCCACCACACACGTAACCTTCCCGAAAAGATCCTTGACCGGTGTGGCCACCAGCTCAAAAAACCGCGCCCCTCCGGTTGCCCGTTCAATCTCCTGCACCCCCATCTCTATCTGCCCACTGGCGATACTGCGGAGGACAGCACGATCCGAACACGCAGTCTCTGAACCCAGCAAGAGTTGATGACAATTCTGA
>JANZPQ010000061.1:0-3993 GCA_038040945.1 Desulfobulbaceae bacterium
AACAAATCTCCCTATGGTACCGGCTTTACTATCAGTATTGAGGCCCGCACCGGGGTGACTACCGGTATTTCGGCGGCGGACCGGGCTCGCACCATCCAGGCGGCGGTTGCGCCTGATGCCAGGCCCTATGATATTATCAGCCCCGGTCATATTTTTCCGCTGCGGGCCCGGGCGGGAGGAGTGCTGGTTCGTCTCGGTCAGACTGAAGGCTCCGTGGATCTTGCCCGCCTTGCTGGGTGCAGGACCGCAGGGGTGATCTGTGAGATCATGAAGGACGATGGAACTATGTCCAGGATGCCTGATCTGGAGAAGTTTGCCGCGGAACATGACTTGAAGATTGTCACCATTGCTGATCTGGTCGCCTATCGCCTGCGGGAGGATATTCTGGTGCATCGCGCGGTTGAGACCCGGGTACCCACGGAACATGCCGGCGAGTTCAGGGCGGTGGTTTATACCAATGACGTCGACAACCTGGAACATCTGGCCCTGGTGAAAGGGCAGATTGATCCTGAGAAAAAGGTGCTGGTCCGCGTTCATTCCGAATGTCTTACCGGCGATGTCTTTGGCTCGGCCCGTTGCGACTGCGGCTCGCAGCTGCATGCGGCCATGCGGATGATCGATCAGGAGGGCTGCGGAGTTCTGCTCTATATGCGCCAGGAGGGCCGGGGCATAGGGCTGATCAATAAGATGAAGGCCTATAATCTCCAGGATGAAGAGGGGATGGATACGGTTGAGGCCAATCTCCATCTGGGCTTTAAGGCGGATCTCCGTGATTATGGTATCGGGGCCCAGATCCTCCGTGATCTCGGGGTCAGGAAGATGAGCCTGCTTACTAATAATCCCAAGAAGATCATCGGCCTTGAGGGCTATGGTATTGAGGTTGTGGATCGTTTCCCCATTGAGATGGCGGTCAGTGAGGAGAACAAGAGTTATCTGCAGTGCAAGCGGGACCGGATGGGCCATTTGATCGCAGTCGATGATGAGTAAAGAGGGTAAGGTTCAGACCTTTTTTTAGAGACGGGTATATTAAAAAGAAATCAAGGTGGTAATGCTATGGCAAATATGATTGAGGGAAACCTGAAGGCGGATGGCAAGAAATTCGCAATTATTGTGGCCCGGTTTAATTCTTTTATCTCGGACAAGCTGCTGGAAGGGGCTTTGGATACCCTGATTCGTTCCGGGGCCTTGGATGAAGATATTGATGTGGCCCGTGTTCCCGGCGCCTTTGAGATCCCCCTCATCGCCAAGAAGATGGCCGCCTCTCAGAAATATGACGCGGTGATCTGTCTCGGAGTGGTTATCCGCGGCGCTACCCCCCATTTTGATGTGGTGGTTAATGAGGTCTCCAAGGGTTCTGCCCAGGTTGGTCTGGAAACAGGGGTGCCCGTTATTTTTGGGGTTTTGACTACAGAAACGATTGAACAGGCCATTGAGCGTTCCGGCACTAAGGCTGGAAATAAAGGCGCAGAGGTTGCCGTGGCCGCCATTGAAATGGCAAACCTCCTTGTTAATCTGCAGTAACTGGCATTTTACTAAGCCGCTGAAAAAAAATAACATGGCCATCTAAATGCCCGTTACGGCATAAGGAGCCGTAACGAAATAGATATAAATGGCCATGTTATTTCGTGACGGCTCCTAAATAGTATTTATCAATCACCACAAAACAGACGAAAGATACAAAAGCCCGTTGCTATTGACTCTGCTCTGTGTGTTTTGTGGTTGAGTACTTCAATGTCCATAGCGTTATGCTGTCGATATTGTTCATTTTTAGTGTTTCACCTTTTCAGCCCATGGGAATACGTCGAAAGTCACGAGAGACTGCCATGCAGTTTCTTTTTCAGGAGGAATTCTTCCCTGACGGTGTTCGTCTTCAAGACGATCTTGAGGCTCGTTTTGAGCGGTTTTGCATCCTCTATCCGATTCAGAAGCTGGCACGTCCTTACGCGATTGAACTGTTGCAGGGGACCATGCACCATCTTGATCGTATCGACACCTTGATCAGGGAAAGTGCGAGTAACTGGCGCATTGAAAGGATTGCCCTGACGGATAGAAATCTTTTGCGCATCGCTGTGTATGAGATGCTGTTCAGTGAAGACGCCCCTGATCAGGTCGTCATTAACGAGGCTGTGGAGATTGCTAAACGGTATGGGACGGAAGAGTCAGCGCCCTTTATCAATGGTGTCCTGGATGCGGTACGAGTTGTGATCCGCACTAGTGGTGACGGCCAGAAAAGGCCTAATTCCTTGGAAACCAAGGATGTGGGGGGCGGCGAAGTGGAAAGGGCTGAACACGATACGCTGACAAAAACCTGACCTTGCCCATGAATCAAACACCAATCAAGACAAGGCCCGGTCTGAGACAAGAGGCTGTGGCTGTTTTTGGGATTTTTCTTTCTTGTTTTCTTTTTATCAGCCTGTTGTCTATGGTCTTGTCCTCCGGCCCGAACTGGGGCGGTGAGTTAGGCCGGATGATTGCCCGGTTTCTGCTTGGATTTACCGGTGCGGGTGCCTATCTTCTGGCCGGTCTTCTTCTTTTCTTTTCTTTTCTTTTCTTTGGACCCTCTATGTCCTTTAACCGCTTGCCTCAGGTAACTGCCGGTTTAACCGGTGTGGTTATTTCGGGCTGCGGTCTTCTCTCCTCTCTGTCCCTGCAAGATCTTGTGAGCGTTGAGGCAGGAGGATTTCTAGGAAAAACTATTCTGGGCCTGTTACGTTCAGTGGTGGGTGGTCCTGGGGCTGTTCTCTTTTTATTTTTGCTCTTTATTATCTCCATCATGCTCTCTGCCCGTTTTTCTCCCTACGGACTGACCTCTTTCTTCTGGGGAAGGTTGAAGGCGATTGAAGGGAAAAAGGAGTTCCGGAAGAATGTGAGACGACAGGCAAGCGTTGCTGAGCAAGGCGGCGAGCAGAAGTCTGTAAAGATAGAGGCGGCTGCAGTTGAGGCTGTGCCTGTTATTTCAAGCGGAGTCCCGGTTGTTAAAGTGATGCAGTCAGGGCCTCAGGTTTCAGGGGATGACGAGACCTTTGCCCTGCAGCCAATTGCCAGAGGGGAATGGCGTCTGCCTCCTTTGTCTTTGCTGGAAAAACCTGGGTTGATTCAGCACAAGGTGGATAAGGAGGAATATTACAGGGTTTCCAAACAACTGGAACAAAAGCTGATTAACTTTGGAGTTTCCGGCAAGGTCGTCGGGATCTCACCAGGACCTGTGGTTACAACCTATGAGTATGCCCCGGCAGCTGGTGTCAAGATCAATAAGATTGTAGCCTTGGCTGATGATCTGGCCCTGGGGTTAAAGGCACAATCCGTCAGGGTGGTGGGCTCGGTTCCGGGCAAGGCAGCCCTCGGCATAGAGATTCCTAATAAGGTCCGACAGGTGGTGTACATCCGGGATCTGCTGACCACGGAAACATACCGTTCCTCGGTGGCGAAACTCTCCATTGCCCTCGGTCTTGATGTCGTGGGAAATCCCGTCATTGCGGATCTGGCCAAGATGCCCCATCTTCTCATTGCCGGCGCTACTGGTGCTGGCAAGAGTGTTGCCATTAATACCATTATTTCCTCGCTGCTCTATAATGCGACCCCTGATGAGGTGCGACTGCTGATGGTCGATCCCAAGCGGATTGAACTGTCCGGTTACGAAGGGATTCCGCACCTGCTGCACCCGGTGGTGGTGGAGCCCAAACTGGCCTCCAGGGCCCTGCAATGGGCGGTGCGTGAAATGGAGCGACGTTACAGGTTGCTTGAAGAGGCAAAGGTGAAAAGCTTTGACTCCTATAACGTGACGCAGCCTGATAAACTTCCATACATCGTAATTATTGTCGATGAGTTGGCCGATCTAATGATGGTAGCGTCAAAAGATGTTGAGGCGGCCATCGCAAGACTTGCGCAAATGGCAAGGGCTGCAGGTATTCATTTGATTCTCGCAACACAACGCCCCTCTGTTGATGTTTTAACAGGACTCATCAAGGCTAACTTTCCCACAAGAATATCTTT
>JANZPQ010000062.1:0-10688 GCA_038040945.1 Desulfobulbaceae bacterium
AAGACACGCAGACCTTCTTCTTCAAAGAGGTCAACAATTCCAGCGGCCAGTGAGGATTCAGGACCGACAATGGTCAGGTCAATCTTCTCTTTTTTTGCAAACTGAAGCAGCCCATCGATATCTGTGGCCGCAATGTCCACACACTCGGCCATACTTTTAATACCGGCGTTTCCAGGCGCACAATAGATTTTTTTAACCCTGGAGCTTTGAGAAATCTTCCAGACCAGCGCATGCTCACGACCACCAGACCCCACAACCAATACTTTCATTCACTCACTCCTCTAGCAGCTAGACTCCATAGCAAAACAATAACTCCATTCCTGACCCTTTCATCACGGCCCTTATGCCGGTTATGAGATCCCAATAAGCCAGTTACATGTAATCGACAGGTAATTTTCTGGAGAACATACGTTAGTTCTATCCCACATGGCTGACTCGATATTTTTTTTTGCAAATCGAGACAATACCCCAACGACATTTTTTTATTCATAAATAACCAGTAAATAATTTTCAACCATTGACAATTCTTTCCTAATGGCTAATATGAATGAGTAGTCATTCAATGTTAATTTTCCTGATTTTTCTTCCTAACACTTCATATTCCTAATACATATTAATGAAATCAGCAGACAAACATTCCAAGATAATCCATGCGGCCACCAAGGTCTTTGCAAAAAAAGGATTCTTCAATGCAAGAATATCCGATATTGCCAAAGAAGCCAAGGTTGCAGACGGAACTATTTACCTTTACTTCAACAATAAACTCGACATCCTGATTTCTGTCTTTGAAGAAGAGATAGGCACCCTGATAGAACAGGTCAGTAAGGCATTGGCCATAGAGACAGATCCCAGAAAACAACTGGAAATCTTTGCCACTAAACACCTTACGATGATGAAAAAAAATAAAAATCTGGCAGAGGTGATCCAGATCGAACTTCGACAAAGCGCCAAGTTGATCAAAGAATATAGAAATAACAAGTTTAACGAATATATTGACATTGTTTCCTCAATCATCAAGCAAGGCCAGGCACAGAACATCTACCGTGCTGATATCAGGCCAGGGATTGCCAAACGCGCCTTTTTCGGGGCGCTTGATGAGATTTCTCGAGTCTGGAGTCTCTCCCTGGAAACAGAATATACACTGGATGAGCTCATCGGTCAGATTATGACTATTTTTCTCTCAGGAATGCTCGTCCCCACAGCGGAAAAGACTGAACAACTCAGCTCTGCCGCTCCAGAATAAACGCCTCTTCTTCACTCTCCCTGCCCATAGATCCGAAAATCGGCTCAGCGTCAGCAACACATGCACCCTCAGCTTCTCAGGAAAATGTAGAGGTCGCTATTTCGATCACCTCAAACTCACGGGTCCCGCCAGGGGTCTTGGCGACAACCTCATCCCCCACCTCTTTTCCCAGGATACTTCTTCCCAGAGGCGAAAACACGGAGATAGAACCCTTCTTCACATCGGCCTCTTCCGTGCCCAGGAGCTGATAACAGACCTGATCATCCGTTTCAAGATCCAGCAGGGTCACCACCGTTCCAAAGACCGCCCGCTGTGTCGGCACATCCATACAGTTGATCACCTCGGCACGTCCAAGTTTATCTTTGAGCTCCATAATACGCCCTTCAATATGCCCCTGACGCTCCTTGGCGGCATGATACTCCGCATTCTCTTTCAGATCACCATGGGCCCTGGCAACCTCAATGGCCTTGACCACATCAAAACGTTCAACCTTCTCAAGACGCTGAAGCTCACTTCGAAGCTTCTCATAGCCCTGATTCGACATTGGTACTCGTTCAATCATTCCTTCCTCCTGCAGTTTAAAAAAAAAAAAACGAATTATGAATTAAAAAAACCGTACATTCATAATTCGTAATTCGTAATTATAAATCACCAGCGATATATCAGAGAGAAAGAGATATCCTTACGGATTTCCTGACCTCCCTGAACCATATCAAAGCTACTACTTACTAAGAAATGACGACTCATTTCAAGAAAAATATCGCCCCCGAAGGTATGAAAATCATAGCCGCCTTCTTCATACCCTAAGGTATAGTCAAGGGTATAGTAACTGGGAGCGCTCCGCCCCAGCACATCTGCGGCCAGTTGATGCTCAAAATGGACAGAGACGGAATTCTGCCAATATTCCTTGGGACTCCAATAGGGATGATCTCCTGGGGCAAATCCATTTTCATAGGAGTAATCCCGCCCCATATTGGTCTCAGCATTATGCAGCAATTCCTGACCATAGGTGATCTGCAGCAGAGTCGGTTCACTGTGAAGGATATAGGTCGCCCAGACATGATAACGATTCTGATGATTGGCGTCACTATACTCCCTGAACAGATATTCCCCACCGCAAAACAGACGGGGCAGGATGTCCAACCTGAGACCACCTTCAATATCCCGTTTGCTGATCCCCTCTCCCAGGGCCTGAACAGTATCATCCACCACATCCTGACTCAGCTGGACAAAACCGTGCAGATCGTCCCCTATGCGGCCACGCAGCTCAAGGTGATAGAGGGGAGTGATGTCTGAATGAGCAGGGCCGAATCCCTCTTCAGGTTGAGTACCGCCAGCTTTATCAGCCCCGATCCTGGTAATAATATCAAGATGATACCCTGGATAAAAAGAGTATGTAGCCAGAAATCTGTTCCGCCACAGGGCCTGATCCGTTTCCTCGGCAATCGCATGAATAGTGTTCCAGCTGACATCCAATTCCTGACGAAGAGTCGGCAACATCCAGGCACTGACCCCACCCCGTGCCTGCTGGACATCCAGATAGCCATTGCGACCACTGAGAGTGGAATATCCGGAATCAAATCTCACCCTGGGTTTTCTCTTCAGACCGTTGCGCTGCACAGCTTCGGCAAGATCTGGATAATCAGGATTCTCCCGTTCCATCTCTTCATAGACCAGTGCCTCCTTACCCAGGAGGCCGAGACGACTGTAAATCCCGGCAAGATCAAAAAGAGATTCAAGCGAAGGGTTCCTTGCAACCACCTCCTGATACTCTTTCATGGCCTGATAGTAATCACCCTGTGCCAGCGACCTCCTGGCAGAGAGTTCCCTGACCACCAGATGCTGCCAGCGATAGTCCGCATAGAGTTCAGCGCCAATCCTGCCTCCAGGGAGTCCGCGCTGGGTTATCACAAAAGCGGGATCCATAACCACGGCCAGGCGATCAGGTTCCGCTGGATGAGTAAAGGTTATCACATTCCAGAAGTTTTGCTGCGGAGGAGGTAAGACAAGTTGAATCCGCTCTTCTTCTATCTTTTGACTAAAAAGCATCTCGACCGAGGGCTGTAACAGTGTCTCATAGACAGCAACCGCAGCCGCCCATTGCCGGTCCGCCCACAAGGTTCTGGCCAGAATCAACTTCTGCCATACAGCCAGGTGACCGACATCTGGAAAGGTCACAATCCCTCCAACAAGGGATGCCTGCCATGCAGGAAGCAGTTTTTTTATGATCTGCTGTAACGATGCCTGCTTGAACTCCACCTCCAGTGATTTCCGAGCAAAACCAATTTCATCCGGATAGTCGGCAACAAGGGACTGAAGAGAGATAAAAGCCCCCTCCAGCTCCCCCTGCTCCAGCAGGATATCCGCCAGGAGGATCTTCGCCTCCATTGACTCCGGGACCTCCTTCAAGGCCATCCGGACATGCCTCAGGGCTTCCTCTCCGGCCCCATATTTACGTTCTAACTTCGCAGCCTCTATCAGGCCCGGAAAGCTGTTACCATAATTTTTGCTCAGTACTCCATCAACTCGTTCCACAAGGGCCTTTCCTGACAGAGCCACATCAAATTTCTGCTTCAGGATCAAGGCTTCCAGATCAAGCGGATCTTCCTTGAGAATCTCCGTTGTCAGCTCCCGACCTTTGCCATATTCTTTATCCTGCAGATACAGATGGGAGAGCAGGAGGTCCGCCTGTTTCTTAATCCCGGAATCTTGGCGGCAATGCTGGACAATAAATGTCCGATACTCCTTGACACGGTTGATGGCATCAGCTGTTTTGCCCGTGGCGGCAAGCACTCTTGCCCGCAGTAAGACCAGATCTTTTCCCTCATCTTCGCATGTTACAAGGGCAAGAGAATCTCCGGTCTGGGCAGACAACAACGACATCCAACTCCAGGCCAGATCAGGCTCATTACTCTCCAGCGAGAATTCTACCAGTTTATGAAGGACAGACGGAATTGCCACACCTTCAACCAGCATAAGCCGCAAGAGCTGTTCGGCCTCAAAGGTGTTCCCTTCCCTGTACAGGGCATCAGCCAGAAGCAGACGGGTCTCGGCAATGAAGTCGGCTCCACCTCGTCCTTCCTCAATCAAGTGTTGACAGAGTGATTTGGCCCGGCTTGCCAGCCCGTTTGCAAGCAAGACCCTGACATACTGCAGATCGATAGTCATCCGCTCCAGATCAGACTTTGAGTATCGATGTGCCAGGTGATACTGCTCCTGATACTGACCGATCAGGCCAAGCTGTGCCGCCAGATCCAGACAACGAAGGCGAATGGCCTGGTCCTCTGGCTTCGCCTCCAGATAGCGGCTATAGAAGACCAATGCCTGACGTACGAGACCGCTTTGATCGGCAAACCGGGCGCTGATCAGCAAGTACCGTGGCCACTCATGCACATCCTGAGGCAATAATTCCAGGAAATGCTCAACCTGGGCCAGATCTTTCTGTTCAAGAGACAACTCGGCAAGGCGGAGAAGAACGTCACTGTTCCCGGGATCATGCTTGAGGATGATAGCAAGCACCTCACGCAGTTCTTTGCTGCTCCCGAGTTTTTCAAGAATTTTGGCCATGTTTGAATAAATTGCCAGCCGGTTCGGGGTAACCTGCGCAAGTTCTTGCCACACAGGTAAAGCTCCATCCTGACCCATTCTTGCCAGCAGATCATGAGCAAGCATCGTCTGTATCTTTACTATCTCCTGCGCAACCTCCTGATTCTCAGGATGTTGCTGAGCATACTCCTCATAATAGGACAGTGCCTTCTCGGGCCGACCCAGATTAAAGAGATAAATGGCACCGATCTGTAAGAGACGCGCATCGCGGTGATCATCCAGATCCAGTAAAATCAGAAGATGAGGCAACGCCGCCTCTTCTTCCCCTCGGGCAATAAAATAGTCGGCAATCTTTCTCTGAAACGGCAGGTAATCCGGGTAGCGCTGCAGATATTTTTCCCAGCAGGACATCACCCCGGCTTCTTGATCAGAGCGTTCAAAGAGTTCAGCCGCCTCAAGGAGAACCTGATCCTCCACCGTATCAAGGGATACAAGTTTTTTATAGTAAAGCGAGGCCTTTTCCAACCGGCCCGACTTCACTGCATAGGCAGCAAGCTGATGAAGCAGAATTGTATCATCAGGCCTGTGTTGTAAGAGTTGTTCCATCAACGGAAAGGCCGCCTTATTCTTTCCTTGCCCACGTAAGCCGGCGACAAGACCAGTCAGTGCCTCTAACATCTGCGGTCGCTCTTCATCCAGACCCGAATTGGACTTATTCTGGTAAACAAGGGCATACTGCGCGGAGGCCTTGGCATACTCTTTCTTTTTCAAGGCGACCAGACCCGCACTCAACAGATAGTCACTACGCCCGGGATCCCCTTCCAGAAGATCTTGCAAAAGGATCGAGGCATGATCCCACTCAGCCAGAGTGATCAGCACCAGGCAATACTCCCATGAGGCCTCTTCAATGTTTTTTTTTAAAGATAAAAGCCGGGAATAGGATTGGGCTGCCTCGACATATTTCCCCTGTCGGGTCAGTTCTCTGGCCTCATCCCAGAGGACCTTCCACTCAGGTTCTTTGCTGGTGTCACTAGTAACAACATCACGTTCAGGGAGAATGGCCTGAGGGGCCGCAGACACGAAGGAAGGGATAAAGACAAGAAGACAAAGAATGGCGGAGAACTGCCGGAAGAGGAAAACAAGCCGCTGACAATCCTTTTTTTGACACTCAAGCGTTGTCAGCGAATCATGGAAGAAGCCATTCACCATTAAAGAGGCCCCACGGCAAAGAGATGTCGTATTCCAGAGTGTTTGGGAGGAAGGGATATCACGAGAGCAACAGGCCTACTGCCGATAGAATTGAGCTATTTTCTCAACCACATACGCCTGCATATCCGCAGTCAGTTCCGGGTAAATTGGCAGAGCCAGAGTCTCAGCGGCTGCCTTCTCGGCCTCAGGGAAAGAGAGGAGCGGAAAGTCTGCCCCCAGACACTTCTGCTGATGGAGGGCCACAGGATAATAAACTTCACAGCCGATATCCTGGGAGCGCAGCCAGTCAATCAAGGCATCACGCCGGCTGACACGCAGGACATACTGATTATAGATATGAAAATTTTCCCCAACGCCACTCATGCTACCTTCAGCCTCTTTTTTCGCCAGATAAAGAGCCTGGGGCAAGACAAAAAAACCATCCTGGACAAGATCGGTTTCAGCAAAGAGCCTGTTGTAGCGGCCGGCATTTTCACGCCTGGCCTGATGCCACTGATCGAGATAGGTCAGTTTGATCCGCAGCACTGCGGCCTGAATGGGATCAAGACGAAAATTCCCACCCACCTGTCCATGATAGTATTTGGGCGATGCCCCATGATTGAGCAGAATCCGGATCTTCTCGGCATAGGCACTATCGTGGGTCACCACCATCCCGCCGTCACCTAACCCCCCAAGATTTTTACTGGGAAAAAAAGAGAAACATCCGGCAAGTCCCATGGATCCCGCCTTCTTCCATTGGACATTCGAGCCGCCACCCTCCCCATTCATCGGACACTCAGCGCCAATGGCCTGGGCCGCATCTTCAATAACCGGCAAGCCATACTGGTTTGCCAGCTTCATGATAGCTGCCATATCCGCACATTGTCCGTAAAGATGTACCGGCAGAATGGCCTTTATCTTTTTTTCATGATCACGTGACAGGGCCTCTTCCATGGCGTTGGAATCGATATTAAAAGAGACTGGATAAATGTCTACAAAAACAGGGGTGGCTCCAAGACGGAGCACAACCCCCATTGTGGCAAAAAAAGAATAGGGTGTGGTCAGAACCTGATCACCAGGCCCGACCCCTAAGGCCATTAAAGAGACGAGCAGGGCATCGGTGCCGCTGGACACACCCACCCCGTTCTCCACACCACAATAGTCTGCAACCTCCTGTTCAAGCGAGGTAACTTCAGGCCCAAGGATATAAGTCGTTGAATCAACAACTCTGGTTACGGCCTGAAGAATGTCTTCCCGAAGATAAGTCAATTGTTGTTTGAGGTCGAGCAAAGGTACTTTCATTATTCAAATCTTAATGTAAGGGAACTTTATAATAATGTAATGGAACTTTATAATTCAGAGAGAAAGGACAGCCGGCATCAGCCGGAAACAGTTATCTGTCAGGACCACTTTTAATCACCATGCTTTCTCCGTCGAAGAAATCCTTAATATCGGGCATTTCCGTCTCAAAAAATTTCTTCATTTTTTTCAGCAGATTCACCTCAATCTGCCTGACCCTTTCCCGGGAAATATCAAATTTATCAGCAATATTCTGCAGGGTAAGAGGTTCATCAGTAAGGAGACGCTCTTCCAGAATCATCGTTTCTTTGGCATTGAGATTTTCCTTCAAGATCAGAAGCATCTCGGCAAGCTTGGCCTTCATCTGACTGCCGGCCACCATATCCTCAATCCCCGGCCCATTACTCGGCAGAAAACTTTTCTGTTCATCGTCAGAATCGGCGCGCACCGGACTTTCAAGGGAGACGTCACTGCCGCCCATGCGCTGACTCATCTCGATTACTTCACTTTCCTTGACATTCAACCGCTGGGCCAGCAATTTTGTCTCAGCCTGAAACCCCTGCGATTCAAGGAGTTTTTTTTCTTTATTCAGACTAAAAAAAAGCTTCCGCTGGGCCTGGGTGGTGCCGATCTTGACCAGACGCCAGTTATCCATGATAAACTTGAGGATATAGGCCCGGATCCAGTAGGCAGCATAATAGGAAAACTTAACCCCGCGATAAGGATCGAATTTTTTGGTGGCCTGCACCAGTCCCACATTTCCTTCCTGAATGAGGTCCATAAAGTTCTGCATCCAATATTTCTGGAAATCCATAGCCACCTTGACCACCAGACGCAGATTGGAAGACACCAGCCTGTAGGCTGCATCCTGATCACCATCTTCACGGAACTTGATCGCCAGTTCATCAGCCTCTTCCCTCGTCAAAAGCTCGTATTGACTGATCTCCTGCAGATAGCGATGCAGGGCTGGATTACTCAGGGCAGGAAGATTTTCCTCATTGGAAAGGGAGACAAGAGGATGCTCATACTGATCGGTTTCCTCGCGGTCAGATTCAGTCACATCCAGCAGCTCAGATGGATCAGAGCTGTCAATTATTTTTTTTTTGGCGGTCATAGAAGGGTTCTGTTTGTCAGGACAAGATCAATTATAGAAACTTTTTATTATTACCCCAGTTCCATCAAAGTGCAATCATTATATCTCATCCGAAAGGGCCGTACAGCATGCCATGCTTTCCCTTCAGGCCACTTATCAGCAGGAAATAAAGGAAAAATTCTATTTTCTTCTTGCTCCTTTTATGCTACAAGTCTATTTCTTCAAAATCGTTTCCTTATTCTTTTTTAGTATCCCATAAAATCTCCCTACAAGCAATGAAACATATACGAAACTTCTCCATCATCGCCCACATTGATCATGGCAAGTCAACACTGGCCGACCGCATGATCCAGCTCTGCAATCAGGTTACGGTGCGCGAGTTTAAAGACCAGATGCTCGACAATATGGACATCGAGCGTGAACGCGGCATCACCATCAAAAGCCAGACCATCTGCCTGCCCTATACTGCTCAAGACGGAAAAACATATGAGCTGAATCTGGTTGACACCCCCGGCCATGTTGATTTCAGCTACGAGGTATCGCGTGCCCTCAGCTCATGTGAAGGCGCCCTGCTCCTCATTGACGCCGCCCAGGGGGTTCAGGCCCAGACTCTGGCCAATCTGTACCTTGCCATGGAAAACAACCTGGAGATCATCCCGGTTATCAACAAGATCGATCTCCAGTCAGCAGAACCTGAAAAGGTAGCCGAACAGATCGAGGATGACCTGGGACTGGACGGTGACCACATCCAGCTCTGTTCCGCAAAAACAGGAAAGGGTGTCGATGACATCCTTGAGGCCATCGTCAAATTCCTGCCCCCACCCCAGGGTGACCCGGACAGTGAACTCCAGGCCCTCATCTTTGACGCCCATTATGATGCCTTCAGGGGTACCATCATCTCCTGCCGTATTATCAATGGCACGATCAAGGCAGGGGAGATGATAAAATTCATATCCAATAACGCCATCTACAAGGTCGAGGAGGTAGGTCTGTTCAGAGGGGTCAGCAAAGAGCCACAAAAACAACTCTCCGCCGGACAGATCGGGTATATCCTGGCCGGGATCAAAACCGTCAGCGATACCCGGCCAGGCGATACCATCACCCATAAAGACAGACCATGCGCCCAGGCCCTCGCCGGTTTCAAACCGGTTCAGCAGGTGGTCTTTTCCTCCATCTACCCTATTTCCACCGATGACTATGAGAATCTGGCCACCGCCATTGAAAAACTACAGCTCAATGACGCGGCCCTGACCTTTCAAAAAGACTCATCAGTAGCCCTTGGCTTTGGCTTTCGCTGCGGTTTTCTTGGCCTTCTGCATCTGGAAGTCATCCAGGAGCGGTTGGAACGTGAATTTGACATCTCACTCATCCTGACCGTCCCTTCAGTTAAATATAACTTCTATCTCAACGATGACAGTATGGTGGAGGTTGACAACCCCGCCCATTTTCCTGATCCGGCCAAGGTCAGCCGGGTGGAAGAGCCCTATATCAAGGCCACCATCCTCATGCCCGAGAGATACATGGGAGTGGTGATGGCGCTGTGCATGGAACGGCGTGGCGAAAATACCCATTACCATTACCCGATGCCCGGCAGGATAGAGCTCACCTGTGAACTGCCGCTGGCGGAAGTGATCTATGACTTTTACGATAAATTAAAATCGGCCACCCAAGGGTATGGCTCCTTTGACTACTCGCTTTATGATTATCGCAAGAGTGATCTGGTCAAACTGGACATCCTGGTCAACGGTGAACTGGTTGACGCCCTTTCCCAACTGGTCCATCGGGCCAACTCGAGGGCCCGCGGCCTGCATGCCTGTGCACAGCTCCAGCATGAACTTCCGAGACAGATGTTCAAGATCGCCATCCAGGCCGCTATCGGCGGAACCATTGTCGCTCGTACCACAATCTCGGCGCTGCGAAAGGATGTTATTGCCAAATGTTATGGCGGTGACATCTCCAGAAAACGGAAACTCCTGGAGAAACAGAAGGCGGGCAAGAAAAGGATGAAGACCGTGGGCAATGTCGAGATCCCCCAGAGCGCCTTTTTAGCGGTACTCAAGTCTGAGCAATAAAAAAAGTCCACCCTCTTGTGCTCAAAAAAAAGGGGATGAATCAGGCTCAGCCAGCCTGATTCATCCCCTTTTTTTATATCTATCGGACGTAAATGACCTTCTATTTCTCTTCAATGTCCTTGAGTTGAGGACACGTGCAAGTAGTACGATCGAGCACATCAATCCCCTTTTGGGCCATGATACTCAGGATCTCTTCCCTGCTAAATTTGCCATCCTTCTGCCGGCTCACATAGACCAGACATTCTGT
>JANZPQ010000063.1:0-9896 GCA_038040945.1 Desulfobulbaceae bacterium
CCTTTTCTAGATTGAACGAATTCTTCTTTGAGTTCACTGAGCAATGAATGTAGTATGAGCATGCGAGGTTCCTTTTATGATTTGTTTTTTTGCAACTACAATATACCATAATCGGGCCTCGCTTTCATTATTAACTTACTGATTTTACTAAAGGAATTTAAAATTCTAGTGAAAAAGTTATCGAAAAAGGATGTGTGATATCAGCTACTTACCACAACCAATTCTTCCTGGGTATCTTGCTGAAATTACAGCATATCTTGCTTGAGCCTTGGCGGTATTTTGCCAGGGCAGGAAAAACGGCCGCATAAAAAACGGGAAACTTCAGTAACTATATAAAACTATTCTTATTGCCGGCGCAAGCCCAGAACAACCCGTTTCAAGGAATTCACAACATAGCGCAGTGGCCTGAACCGTACGGGGCTCAATATTTCAGGGGCCACAAAACCAGAGCCGGAAAAATCAGCCGGCGCCAAGAGTGGAAATTCTATCCCGCAGAGCCTGCTGACAGGAAGATCACGTTCTCCGGCAACCCGCCATAACGGACTTCTCTCAGGATCCAGCTCAAGAAGCGCCAGCATGGCAGTGTCCAGCGCCACCGCGTTCCGCGATCCTGCAACACACCCCAGGGCAAGCGGATCTCCATGCACGGGTCCATGCCTGTGCATCACTTCAATACCATCGGCAAGGGTAATATTTTCCGGTAATAATCGATGAAGGTCCAGGATAATCCCGGCAAACCTCATATGCGAATCACCATAACGCATATGGAGCCAAGATTTACGCACCCCTGTCACTATACCAAAAATATTTTTCACTGCCATAGCTACATACATCTGGTCATGGGCCTTGATCTTTGGCAGATTGACCAGAAGATCACAATCAAAGGCCTCTGCGGCAACACCAATGGAAATTCCTCCAGACAAGCGCCTGCGCACAACAGATGAAAATTCAACGACCTTGACATCCATGCCTTGCATGGCCCGGGATATTCCCTGACGATCAAGGGTCGTGACAGCGCTGCCAAAGGCAGGAGAATCACCAATCAGAACACGACAGCCGTGATCAAGAAACCAGGCTGCCACGGCAGCGACAAAACCGGCATGAGTACAAGCAAGGGATGGAGCGCTGGCGCTGATCAGATTGGGTTTAAGTAAAACCGTGGTGCCAGGCGTAAGATGCAGGTCACCAAGGGACGGCAGGACTCGCTCTAGCACAGGCAAAAGAGACGTCCGTTCATACCCGGGGCAACGATCAAGACAGACTGAGACGGATGGAGGCATAAAGAGACAATGACGAACTGGGACCCTGGAAAAAGAAAAAGCCAGTCACACAAGAGCGGACCGGCTTTTTCCAGGAGAGAAGAGATACTTTATATAATGCACAATGCATACCATGCACAATAAAAAAAATTTACCGCACGATATCACTATGTTAAAAATCTAAACCTCTTCAGACTGCCATAGCGACAGCTTGAAAAATATAAAAATTTATACTCCTACCGACAACAGCTCCCGACAAGAGCCGCTTTCACACATAATATCAAGCAATTGGCGTTAAAAATTTTTTAAACCAACCCTCAACGACCCCCCCCCCCCCCTGACCACGCCGGTTTCTCCAACTCGCCCAAATGTCCTCCATTTTTTTGTTGTTTCTTTCAACTTCTGCTATGCTTGGCAGAATACAGTCTTGCAGAATACAATATTTGATACGACATTTTCCATCTCTTTCCTTCACCCAGAGCTCATATGACACCCATCTCAGCCTCCAGCAGATTCATCTACAATACCCTCCGCACTCTGTATCCCTATGGCCCTCATGTCCAACTGACAGCTCTCGCGGCAGCCCTTCTGGAAACAACCATTTTATGGAAGGCACTCCCGAGGGGAATTCTTCTTTTGGGAATGTTTTGCTACATCTGCCTCTCATCTCTTTATATTTTTTTAGCTGTCTATGCTCAAAGAAGACCATCGTTGAGAGTCAACAAAACCTGTCGGCTCATGCTTGGCATTGTTTTGCTGCAGGCTTTCTGGTGGGGCGGCAGCATTTTCCTTATCAACAATGGTACGTTGCTTCTCTACGCTCTACATACTTTGTGCCTCTATAGCAGCTGCGTCCTCTTCACCCTCTATCTCGCCTCTCTCCCGGCAATGGCTTACGCCTTTCTCACCATCAGTCTGGCGCCAATGGTATACATCCTCTTTTCAAGAGCCCCTGCCGACATGCACCCCCTTGCCCCCTGCCTGTCGGCACTCATGTTTTTACTGGGAATTACTATCCATTTCCGCTCAAAAGCGCTTCATAGTGCCATCCAGAAACAGCTCCAGGATCAGCACACCCTCCGCGACCTCAAAACACGGCTACAAACATTCTCCGAACAAAAAATGACGAGCGCAATGGCCCGCAACGAAGCCATATGGAACACAATCCTTACCATCACCGATCAATCCCATCTCCAGAATTCCTGGCAGAACTGTTTCGGCGGCAAGCTCTCCAGCCTCTGCCGGCCTCTGGAAACGGACCGGATCTACATCGTAGAGGCAGAAAAGGAAGCCAGAGAGGCGTCCATCCATGCACAGGACCAATACCAGGCGTCCATTGATCATAGCTGGATATTTAACAATCCTGACTGCCTTGCCCTCTTGAAAGAAGGAAAGGTTGTCCATAACCAGTCACCCCAGCTGTCAGCACTGGAACAAGAGGCCCTCAAAGGCCTTGGCATCCTGGCCTTCCTCGATATCCCGATCTTGTTAAAAAATGAGCTCTGGGGATTCATTGGCATGGACAGACTGACAAGTGCGACCCCTTTTACACCCCAGCAGGTAAAGGGACTTCAGTTTATCGCCAATATCCTGGCGATGACCATCCGCAATCAACAGGATCGCTCAGAGCGTGACCGCCTGGTAACCGTCATAGAACAATCAAGTGACTGCACCCTCATTACTGACCCCGGTGGCCAAATCCTTTATGCCAGTCCCTCCTGTGAAACCATCACCGGCTATTCACACTCAGAAATCATGAGCACAAATATCAAAAAGTTCTATCCCGAAACGATCATGGGCGCTACCATCCGGCAGCAGATTACAACGGCCCTGAAAAAAGGAGAGAAATGGCAGGGGCAATTTACCAATCAGCGCAAAGATCACACCCTGTACGAAGAAGAGATGTTCATCTCACCAGCCTACAATCATGAAGGGAGGATCGCCACGCAAGTGATCGTGAAGCGCAACATCACCGAAAAAAAACGACTGGAATCCATTGTGGAGGCCGCAAACCTCATGGACAATATCGGTTTTATTTTTTCCAGCATTCGCCATGAACTGGGGAACCCGATCAACTCAATCAAGGTCTCACTCTCGGTTCTAGACTCAAACCTGGAGAGCTATGACAAAAACAACATCAAACGTTTTATCAACCGCAGCCTTTCAGACGTTGTCCGCGTTGAATATCTGCTCAAAACACTCAAAAATTTCAGTATCTTTGAACGCCCAATCATCGAAAAGACTGACATGACCGCCCTGCTCACCAAGTTCATCCCCCTGATTGCAACCGAGCTCAAACAAAAAAATATCCGACTGAGCGCCGATATCCCTCAAGAAGCCACAATCGGCATGATAGACCCTCGAGCCCTTCAACAGGTCCTGCTCAATCTTATTGCCAACGCCGCCGACTCCCTGTCAGAGACTGTAGAGAAACACATTTCTCTTGCCATGCAGAGAGAAGAAAATGGCCAGATCACCCTCATTATCGGCGACAATGGCTGCGGCATCAGCGACCATGAGCAGGCCAATCTGTTCAAACCGTTTTTCACCACTAAACCGCAAGGAACCGGCCTGGGACTGGTGATTGTCAAAAAAATGCTCTCCAAAATGAACTGCTCCATCGACATCCACAGTAAAAGCAACGTCGGGACCAAGGTTCTTATTGTTATTCCCGGATGTTGATAACTTTTTCTGGACACAAGCCAACCACGCATGATAGAAAGAAAATACTCAAATCCTGTTTACTGCACATCATCAGTTCACACCTCCAAAGTTCAGCTGTGTGAAAAAGACAGGTAACCTCTTCTCCTTTCCTTTTGATGGCAAGTCACATTTATCACCCGGCTCGCGCCGGTACGGGAGCCACTATGAATACCGTTCTTATTGTTGACGACGATGAAAGCTTTTTGCTCAGCCTGATTGATGGCTTCAAGTCCTACGAGGATCAATTCGGCATCATGACCGCCAATAACGGTGAAGAGGCGGTCGCTATTCTCAATGAACAGGACATCCATCTAGTCCTCACAGACCTGAAAATGCCCAAGATGGACGGATTTGAGCTGGTCGCCCATCTCAGCTCCCATCACACGGCGATCCCCGTCATTGTCATGACCGCCTTCGGCACACCTGAGATGGAAGAGAATCTGAAAGAAATCGGTGCCTTTCAGTATATTGAAAAGCCTATCGATTTCAACATACTGGTTGAAAAGATTCTGAAAGGACTTGAGGGCCGCTCCAAGGGGTTTCTCACCGGGGTCTCTTTGAGTTCATTTCTCCAGCTACTGGAACTGGACAAAAAAACATGCACCCTCACCGTTCGTTCTGGAAGGCATCAGGGTACTATGTATTTCAAAAACGGAAACCTCCTGGACGCCGACACCGATGATCTCTCCGGAGCCGATGCCGCCTACGAGATTGTCAGTTGGAAAAATGTGGAGATTGTCCTTACCAACTCCTGCAACATTACGGAAGCAAAGATCTCTGAGTCCCTTGGTTTTATCCTCCTGGAGGGGAGCAGAAGGGAGGACGAGCGAAACAGCACCTCGCCCACCAGCCCCGCTGCTCACGCTGCTACTGACAACACCCCTCTGGATTCAACAGACCTGGATGACCTGGACCTGGATGATTTCCTCAACGACGAAGAGTCCCTGCCGCCTTCCTCTCCAGCGGTCGAGACCCTCACAGCACCTTCCACAACGCTCTCCAGTCACTCATCCAACCCACTCCTACAACAATTCATCACTATGCTGGGAGGCATGCCTGAGGTCAACAACTCCATTCTCGTCTCCAGAGATGGCAACATGCTCCATAGTGACAAAGCAGGTAATGACCAGATTGCTAATTTTATTACCTATATCTCTGTTGTCGGTCAGCAGCTGCAAACTACAATGGGAACCGGAGAACAGCAGTACACCCTGCTTACCTTGAACAGTGGTGACAAGCTCCTTGTTCTCTGCGGAAAAGAAGTCGTAGCCGGCCTGGAAATTGGCAACACCGTGGCCCCGGGTCCGGTCGCTACCGGCTTACGACCCGTGCTAAGCAGGATCAGCCTGCAATAATCCGGAGCCGTTTCTGCCATTTCAATGGCAAGGATATTTTACGACAACGGCTTACGATACAAGGTACCTTCCACAAAAAACCGTTGTCCACAAAGCAACTGGGACACAGACCATAAAAGGACATGCACCATGGACTCACTCCTCAAAGAAATAAATATGCTTCCCGGAGTTTTTGGTTGTTTTGTTTACACGGGCAATCAAGAGCTCGCGGCCGCAAAACTTCCACCAATTTTCAAGGAAAACACCATAAAGACCATGGGCAACCTTCTCACCCGCGCTCTTAAAATGGGCTCAATGGCCAACCTGGACTTAGCGGCAATTGAATTCAAGTTCGATGTCTCACTGCTCATTGTCAAACCCCTTGAACAGGGGTCTGTGCTTGTCATTGTCTGTGAACCTGCTGTCAACAAATCCCTCATCAACATGACCATCGCAATGTTGATAGGGGATATCCAGACGGCAATCAACAGTACTCCAGCGCCAGCACAGGTCATTGCACAGGCTCCTGCCCTCCAACCCGTCGCCTCCGCCCCCCCTGAAGAAGCGCCAGAAAAACAACAGGAGGTCGAGATTGACGCCGAACTTGCACCGATACTTGAAAACATCAAAGAGGCTCTGGCCTATGCCATCGGTCCAATTGCCGGACAGGTCATGAGAGACATCATTGAGGCCTGGGCACAGCAGGGGCCAACGTCCAAGCAACGATTGCCAGCCCTTGCCACACTGCTTTGCCAGGAGATCAACGACAAGGAACTGGAAGCAGATTTTATGAACCAGATCAGACCCTTATTCTGATCGACAGACCCATTCTACCGGCAGCCACCCTTCAACGGAGAACGGTTTACTGTTGACTGACTGCCGAGCTTGGAACGATCATAGTTTTATTCAAACGGTGCAGGCCTACCTCCCGTTCCGGTAAAAATATCATCACGGCCCGCTCACCGTCCTGGCTGAGGTCAAGCTCCCGAAGACACTGCCCTGAAAAACGTAAGAAAAAACCTTTCTTAAAGACCTGATTCCTGCTGCCTTTGTCAAAAACCCCGGTCATCTCAGCTGCTGCCTGCTGATAGACAGCATCCCTGACCGCCAACGGCTGTTCTTCTGCGAGTTCGACCTGCAGAAACGAGGGCAGAAAACGATGGCCGCAACGCAGCCAGTCATAGCGTAAGATCTCCAGGAGCATCGAGCCATCTTTCCTTTCCCGGATCAACTGACTGAGTATTTGCCCCATAAACTCCTGAGTGGGAGCCAGCCCGAAAAAATCCTCCCGTAAACAGAGAACCAGTAATTCCTGAAAAAAAGAGAAGACATCCTCTTCCCTTCGCCGCAGATAGTCCCAAAGCGAGGGGAAATAACGATTATTGACGAATTTTTCCACACACTCGCAAAACCAGTACAAGTCCTGCAGGGTGGCATGATCCATCCATTGATTGGCCAACACCGCATAGGGCGGCTGGCTGCAGCTCGTATAGGAAAATTTCTCCGCCTCCCTGCTGATTGCAGTGCCTGGTAGCAACTTCAACAAACCCATCTGCAGATAATGAGCGCCTGTGGAAAAAAGATCGGCAAATGAGCGACCAAAACTCTCCCTGGTCTCAAAGGGAAGCCCAAGGATCAGATCCACATGGAGATGGATGGCGCCAAGCGCCACAAGCCTTTTAATATTCCGCAAGGAGCTTGTCAGATCGACCATGCGACCAACGGCCTGCAGGGTATGTTCATGCGTAGACTGAACTCCGATCTCAAATTGAAAACGGCCTGTTGGCACGGTCTGGAGAAAGGAAAACATCTCTTCGGTAAAACGATCAGGGCTTATCTCAAAATGAAAGAGAGTCTCTACCTCTACCCCCATGAGAAACTTCCAGATCGCCAGGGCACGCTCCGGCCTGTCATTAAATGTTCGATCGACAAAACGCAGGGTCGCCGGCTTATGGCGCAGTATCTGGCTAAGCTCCTGCTGAACCTGGAGAATATCCTTGTGATACACGCCTTTTTCCGCTGATGAGAGGCAATAGGAGCAGGAAAAGGGACAGCCCCTTGAGCTCTCATAATAGATAGCCCTGTTTTTCAGGTGAGCACTGAAATCCTCTTCACGATAAGGTGACAGCAGGAGCCGATCCTGCATCTGCAGAAACGACCCGCCATATACAGGCTGCAGCTCCCTTCTTTCCAGTTCACGATAAAAGACAGTGCTCACGGCCTCGATATCACCACTGACCACGGTACACAGGACAGAGGAAAGATTACGGCCGATCACCACGGCCTGAGGGCCACCCACCACCACCCCGCAGTCCGGCAGACATCTATGCAGATCACGAATCAGCTGCTCGACCCGATCAGAGTTCCAGACGGCCGCCGAAAAAAATATATAGTCCGGACTCCCCTGACTGAGACGCAGCAGCGTTTCATAGTAGGAATCATTGATGGTTAACTGACACACCTCTGTCTCCACCCCAGGACAGTTCTTTTCCAGTTCATTACGAACATGAAACAAGGCCAGGCAGGAATGGGTAAAACGGGCATTGAGGGCCACTATTTTGATCTGCATTTGAGTCTTTCTTTTATAGTTGATGGTTATCTCTGCGGTATGGTATTGTAAATAATTATCTTACCCTTTTTAAGGGTAAAATTGGACCACAATAAACACTCAGGAGAAAACCTTGTCCTCACCACTTACCACTTCTCCGCTCTCTCTTTTTCTCTTTCTGTTCACGTCCCTGCCGCTTTTTCTCTTGCTCCTGGTTGCTCCAGCAGCAGCCAGCGTACCACATTACGAACTTGCCATTTCCATTCAACCAGAAAAGCAGACAATGAGCGGCACCGCCCATATCTCCCTGCCTGCAGGCCAGGAACTGACCTTATCTCTGGCTGAACTGTCAATTACCGGCATCATGCTCAACAAGAAGGGGCAGGAAACCATTCCCGTGCGCACCCCGAAACAAGGCCCCCTTCATTTCCCTGTCACTGATGACGTGCTGGAAATTTTTATTTCCTACACCAAACAGATCCCAGATAACTTCTCTGACAACATGATCAGTGATCAGGGTATCGTTCTTACCAGCATGTGGCACCCAATTCCAGACAGGAACATGTTGTTCAAACTCACGGCTGTCGTGCCCAAAGGCTTCAACGCGATAGCAGAATCAGACACCCTGGCCTATACAACCCTGGGCAGACAACATTCTTTTTCATTCTCACAGCCGGTACAAAACATTCATTTTGCCGCCGGCCCCTATATCATAAAAACGCTCAAGGTGCGGGAGCATCTCCTGGTCTCAACCTGGTTTTTCAAAGAAGACACCTCCTTAAGCAACGAATATCTGGAAGCCGCCGCCCGGTATATCAAACGCTACGAAGAGGAAATCGGCGCCTTCCCTTACAATCACTATGCCATTGTTGCCAACCGGCTGCCAAGCGGTTTCGGGATGCCCACCTTTGCCCTGCTTGGCCAGCAGGTTCTCCGGCTGCCGTTTATCAAGGACACCTCACTGGGCCACGAGATCCTTCACTCCTGGTTTGGCAATAGCATCAATGTTCGTCTGGGTTCAGGCAACTGGTGTGAGGGATTAACCAGCTATCTTGGCGACTACGCCTATGACGAAGACAAAGGACGTGGCACAGCCCACCGGAAAGAAGCCATCATCAACTATCTGAGCTATGCCTCCCATCAAACAGCGATTCCCCTGGGTGATTTCAGCTCCGCAAGCCATAATCAGGCCATGGCCAAGGCAATACGAGCCGTTGGCTACAACCGGGGAGCAATGCTCTTTCACGAATTGAAAGGGCTGCTGGGCCCTGAATTGTTTTCGAAGGGACTGCGTCAGTTTTACCAGAATCACCGTGGTCATGATGCCTCATGGGATGAGATCAAGGCAAGTTTTGAGCAGGTTTCAAAACAGGATCTACAGAACTTTTTCCAGGAGCGACTTAACCGGCCAGACATCCCGAATCTTTCCATTTCCAATATCCAGACAGACACCCGTCACGCTCAGACCTTGCTCACCTTTACCGTGGAACAACACAGTGAAAAACCATTTACCCTGGCCCTGCCCATACTGGTCAAGACACCGCAAGGTGAACAGCGTTTTTCACGCACCATCTCCCAAGCACAAACAACGATTGAGTTGAAAGTGAGCACTCCACCCACGGAATTGATCATCGATCCCGATCACGATCTGCTGCGACTGTTGACCCAGAAAGAATTCCCCCCTGCCTGGTCCCGTTTTCTCGGAGCCCCTGATAAGACCGTGGTCCTTGAATCTGACACTGCCGCCAAAGTCTTTGCGCCTCTGCTGCAGGCCATTGTTGACGACTCCTGGAAGATCATGACAGCGGATCAGGCGCGCAACCAGGATCTCAGCAAAGGAAACTTTCTGTTTCTTGGACTCAACAGCCCTGCCAGCCGCTCACTCTTTGCCAGACCTGATCATCCGGAACAAGGATTCACTCTCGATGTCCGCGCCAACCCCCTGAACCTGAGCCAGGTTGTTGTTCTCATGAGCAGTAACAGCGCCGCTGAAACCGCCGCCGTCACATCAAAGCTCTCCCACTACGGGAAATATTCCTACCTCCATTTTCA
>JANZPQ010000064.1:0-3608 GCA_038040945.1 Desulfobulbaceae bacterium
ATCATCTTCATGGTGACGGCCCCGATGATAACCCAGGGACTTGATGTTGATCTTCCGGAAACCACGGCAAACTCGATGCGGCAAAAGGAAGACCCCTTAATTACAAGCGTTGACAAGGACGGCAGGATCACACTTGGCAAAATCGAATACACGCAAGCCGTCCTGCGCGATCAACTGGTCAAGATATTTGACGAAAAAGGCAAAGAAGAGCTTATCTTACTTAAGGCTGACAAAAATGTCCCTTACGGACAGGTAGCCTCAATCATGGCAGACATCAAGACAGCAGGATTTATCAAACTGGGAATGGTCACCAAACTCCCCGAAGAAAATCAGTAAAGTATCACAGAAAAACATGTCTCTATATACCCTGCTCAGCGAGTGGAAAGTACCGCTTTACCTGGCGGTTGGCTTCCATCTTTTCATCCTGGTATGCGCCATGGTTCTCCCCGGACTGATGGGCCAACGGACCATTCTACCAGAGTTCACCACTATTAACATGGTCAACATCGAGGGACCAGCGGCCAAAAACGAACCGGCAGCCTCAGCGCCAAAACAAGTGGCAGCGCCTCCTGCGCCACCTAAACCTGCTGAGACAATCAAGCCGGAGGTAACAAAACAGATTCCTCCTCCCGTAGAAGCCCCAGCGCCAGATCCAGTTCCAGTGCCGGAACCGGTAGCCGCGCCTGAGCCGGCAGCCCCCCCGGCGCCCGCTGAGGCCATATCGATCAAGCCATTAAAGCAAAAACTTAAAAAAGAGATCAAGGAGATCCCTGACACCAGGGCTGAAGATGCAAGGATTCGTAAAGACGAATTAAAGAATATCACCAGAAAGCTCCAGGAAGAAGCAAGACAAGAGGTAAAAAAAGAAGAGGCTGCCCAGGAAACCATCAGACAGCAGCGGCAACTGGCTGCGGCCAGAGAGGAAGCCAACCGGGCGGAAATTGAGGCCAGGATGGCGGCGGCGGACGCCAAGAACGCCCTGCAAGAGCAGATTCGGGCCTCATCCAGCGCCAGTACATCAGCGGCGTCCTCCCACCAATCCGGCGCCAGCAACGCGCAAAGCATGGGCGTACTGGAGCAACAGTATTATGCGACAATTATGGGCCACATACAACAGCACTGGCTGCCACCCGACGTCAAGACCTGGGCCCCGAACCTTCTGGCGGTGGTCGGCATCACCATTGCCGGCGATGGACAGATCGTCAGTCAGCTTTTTGAACAGGAATCTGGAGACAAACTTTTTGATCAGTTTGTTCTCAAGACACTGGAGGCCGCCAATCCCCTGCCGGCGCCTCCACCAGCCCTGCAAAAACAGCGTTTAGAAGTAGGACTCCGTTTCAAACCAAGCGGAATTCAGTGATTTTTTAATCCATCAGTGGTACACTCCTTGGAAACTGTAATTACTCCTTTTTTCACTTTTACCTTTCATTCCATCATGAATAAAATACGATCTACATTTTCACTCATTTTTGCTGTCTTCCTGATCCTGTGCACGACCACCCAAACCGTTCAGGCAGAGGCCAAGGTCTATCTCGACATTACCGCTTCGGGGTCACGCAAGATCAATATGGCCGTTCCCTGGTTTACCAACACGGCACAGTCCGGTGAGCCACAGGCCTTTGGCCGCGAGCTGGCCAACACCTTGGAAAAAGCGCTGGAGTTTCATGGGATCATTTCCATTATCCCCAATCAAAACTACTCCGCCTCCAGGACTCCTGACTGGAAACAGCTTGGCGCTGACTACACCATCCTTGGCACGTATTCCATGTCACCATCAGGGGTCAATTTTGAGATGCAGCTGCTTGATGTGGCAGGCGGTGACATGATCCTCGGCAAACAATATACGGGAACAACTGAACAGAAGCAGGAAATAATTTTCAAATTCTGTGACAGCGTCATCAAGGAACTCACCGGTGAACAAGGTATCGCCTCCAGTCAGATAGCCTTCATTGCCGACAGTACGGGTGCCAAAGAGGCTTACCTGACAAACATCTTTGGCGACAAGGTACGGCAGGTCACCCGCCATCGTAATCTTGTGGTCTCGCCCCGTTTTACTCCGAATGGCCAGAGCCTCAGCTACACCTCCTATCATAAAGGCAACCAGAATCTCTACATCACAGACCTCAACCAAAGCACGTCGACCAAGGTTCTCTCGAAAAGAAAAGGGATGAATCTCGGCCCTGGCTGGTCACCCGACGGACAAAGAATGATACTGACCCTGAGCAAGGACGGAAATCCCGACCTCTATCTGCTGGACCGCCAGGGTGAAATTCTGGAACAACTTACCAGTCGCTCTGGAATCAATGTCTCGGCCGCCTGGTCTCCCGATGGAACAACAATCGCCTTTGTCTCTGACCGCAGCGGAAAACCACAGATCTATCTCATGGACATCAGAAGTAAAAATGTCAAACGACTTACATCCAAGGGAACAGAAAACGCTGAGCCATCCTGGTCTCCCAAAGGCGATTTTCTGGCATACTCCAGCCTGAGCAATGGTTCATACCAGATCTGCACCATTGCTCCCCAAGAAGGTGCCACCGCTTTTCAGGTTACAAAAGACTCCGGACATCACGAAGCGCCTGACTGGTCCCCTGATGGGAAACAACTGATCTTCTCAAAACGGGTCGGAGGTAATCAGAAAATTTATGCCATCCTGAAAAACGGTTCGTATCAGCGGCAAATTTTTTCTATAAAAGGCAACCAGACCTCTCCCCGTTGGTCTTCTAAAAAATAATATTTTTATAAAAAATATCATTCAACAGGTATATGCCATGAACAAATCTCTCATCACTCTCATCTCCCTTATCTCCTTGAGCCCTTTTCTGATCCAGTGCGCGACTCAGGAGGAGGTTAGAACCCTGTCCTATCAATTGCGGGCCGTTAATAAAAAAGTTGAGGATTTACAGGCAAATACAGTTGGCGACATACAGAAGAAACAGGCCTCGTCATCGGGACAGTTAAATGAACTTCAACGTGAGATCCTGGCCCTCAAAAGTGATCTTGAAACAACAGCTATGACTAATCGTCAGCTCCAGGAGCAAAACAAAGGACTGGAGAGCTCACTTCATGAAATTGTCTCCAAACAATCTTCTGATACGGAGATCAAGATAACCCAGCTTAACGAACAGCTCAAGCAGCAGCAGGACAGCGTGGCCACACTCCAGGCGGCTCGGGCACAAGAAGCTGAACGGAAGGCCCGTGCTGCTGCCGAAGCGGCTGATGCGGCAAGGTTAAAGGTAAAAATGGCAGGGAGCAATCAGGGCATTGCCCAGATACAGGCTGAACGAAAGAAACAGATCAGGACTCAGGGACCGACATCGGCCAGAGTTGAGACAAACACCCCGGCTCCAATCGTGCCGACACCACAGGCTGCCGAACCAGTTACCTCTGATATGAGTTCAGCTCCTCCAGTCCATCCCGCAGCGGAACAAACCCCAAAAGTGGACGCTGAACAACCTGCACCTGTTGCCTCACCTGCTGACGACCTCTTCCTTCAGGCACAAAAGAAATACGAGGCAGGGAATTACCAGGAGGCCTATGAGATGTTTGAATCATCTCTTGAAAAAAATGGCAGCGGCGCCAATGGTATCCAGGCCCGTTACATGATG
>JANZPQ010000065.1:0-10364 GCA_038040945.1 Desulfobulbaceae bacterium
CGATGTGGTATTGGGAGAATGTGACAGGTAAAAACTATCTTATCATGAACTCCGTAATTTATCTTACTACAGTCATCTCATGGTGATGATGACTCTGAATGAGAACGATGAATGTTGTCTTGTGCCGGTGAAATTATGCAGATTTTAATATTACTCCTCCAAATCGCTGTTCTCATGGCTATTGTGCTGCTGCATGTAGCTTATGTTACTTATTTTGAACGAAAGATTATCGGCCACATGCAGGTCAGGATGGGACCGATGCGGGTTGGCTGGCATGGCCTGCTGCAGCCTATTGCCGATGGCATAAAAAGCTTTTTTAAAGAGGACATTATCCCGGAGCAGGCAGATAAACCGCTCTTTCTGGCGGCCCCCATCATCTGTCTGGTGACCATGCTCGCCGCCCTGGCGGTCCTGCCTTTTGCTGAAGGCTGGGTGCTGGCTGACATCAACATCGGCCTGCTCTTTATTTTCGCCATGAGCTCGCTTGCCAGTTACGGTATTATTCTGGCTGGTTGGGCCTCAAACTCCAAATATACCTTTCTGGGCGGCATGCGCTCCATGGCCCAGGTAATCAGCTATGAAATTCCGATGGGACTGAGTCTCGTCGGGGTCATGATGTTGTCTGGCTCGCTGAATCTGAGTGAAATCGTAGCGGCGCAGGGCACCTCTTTTTTCTCTATGTATCTTTTTCCGCAGCTCATCGGTTTTTTTGTCTTTTTTATTGCCATGCTGGCCGAAACCAACCGCGTACCTTTTGATTTGCCGGAAGCGGAAACTGAGCTGGTCTCAGGCTATATAACTGAATACTCCGGCATGCGTTACGCCATGTTTTTCATGGCTGAATATATCGGTATGATGGTGATCGCATCGATCGGCACCGTCTGTTTTTTAGGTGGCTGGAATGGCCCGTTCGCCATTCCGTTTTTTCCGCCCTTCTGGTTTATCCTGAAGGTTTACGGCTTCCTGTTTGTTTTTATCTGGATCCGGGCCACCCTGCCGAGATACCGCTATGACCAGCTCATGGCCCTTGGCTGGAAGCTGCTCATCCCTCTGGCCTTGCTCAATATCTTCCTGACCGGCTTATTTAAGGTTCTGGTTCATTGATTGATGGAAATATAAGCTATGAAAGTTCAATATAAAGCAAAAAGAAATCTGCTGGAAACCATCCTGCAGGTTGAAATCCTGCAGGGATTGGCCTTGACGCTGCGCAAGCTCTTTTCCCGGCCCATAACCCGGCAGTATCCGGAAGAAAAGCCTCCCATGTATCCGGGCTTCAGAGGGCAGCATGCCCTGGTCCGTGATCCTCAGACCAATGACTCCAAATGTATCGGCTGCATGCGGTGTGCCACGGTCTGTCCCTCCCGTTGTATTCATATAGAAACCCACGCGGCGGACAGCGGCCAACGCTTGATCGATCAGTACGCCATTGATGTCCTGCGTTGTGTTTTTTGCGGCTATTGTGTCGAGGTCTGCCCGGTTGGTGCCATCACAATGACCGAGGTTTTTGAATACGCCTCCTACGACCGGGAGACCATCTACTTCGACCAAGAGATACTGCTTGCCAACTGGGATCGTTTCCTGGATCAGACAGGATATGACGACACCTACGTCAATCCCTTCTGGCGGCCACGAGGAGCCCTGGAATCCAGGCTTCCTGCCGCCATGAGAAGACATGTCCCGGCTGACTGGACCATTGAAGGCCAATTTGTCGGCACCAAGGTGCGACAGCCGTCAGCAAGTAAACTTACCACCGATACGGAGGCAGCTCATGATTAGCCAGCTCATTTTTCTTTACTGCGCGCTTGTCATCATCAGCACCGCTCTTCTGGCCGTCCGTTTTCATAATCCGGTCTATAGCGTCCTGTCGGTACTGGTTCTCTTCTTCCATATAGCCGGGCTCTATCTTCTCCTGAATGCCGAGTTTCTGGCCGCCATCCAGATCATCGTCTATGCAGGGGGCATCCTGATCCTTTATCTCTTTGTCCTGTTTCTGGTTAACTTACGCCAGGAAATCAAGGGCCAGCGCTTCGTGGCCCATCATCGTTTGTCAACAGTGGTCAGCATCATTCTGGGGTTGTCCCTGCTTGCCATTATCCCCTATTTTAAACTGGGTGCCAAAGGCAACTATCCGGTCGCCAGGATAGAACAACTCACCCATACCAAGGCCTTAGGTCTGGAACTATATTCAACCTTTATCCTGCCCTTTGAACTGGCCGGCCTGATTCTGCTTATTGCTGTGATCGGCGGCCTGGTCCTGGCCCGTAATGATAAGGATGACACAGCTAATGATGTATCGGACAGCACCGCTACCGCTATATCCGAGGTGCAAAAATGATCCCTTTATCATGGTATATGGTCTTAGCGACCATCCTCTTCTCCATCGGCATTTATGGTTTCCTGGTCAGGCGCAATATCATCATCATGTTTTTATCCATTGAGTTAATGCTAAACGCTGTCAACCTCAATCTGGTCGCTATGAGTCACTATCTTGATAGTCTGCGCGGACAGAGCTTTACCCTTTTTATCATTACCGTGGCGGCGGCTGAAGCGGCAATCGGCCTGGGTCTGGTTATCGTGCTCTTTCGCAATAAAAAAACAGTTTATGTTGATCATATCAACGAGCTCAAGGGATAGTTATGCCAACTTACTTACTTCTTATTCCTTTTTTGCCGCTATTCTCGTTTGTTATCACCTTTCTGGTGGGCAAACGTCTGGGGGTCCGCAGTCATTGGTTACCGATTATTACGGTGCTGATCTCCTTCAGCTGCGCCATCTATGCTTTTTTCCAGGTCAAGAACGGTTATCGGGTCAATACAGATCTGTATACCTGGATCTCTTCAGGAACAATGACCGTCTCGGTAGGCTTTCTGCTCGATGAGTTGACCTCGGTCATGCTCATTGTCGTGACCTCCGTCAGTGCCCTGGTTCATATTTATTCAGTAGGTTATATGAAGGGGGAAGCCGGCTATTACCGCTTCTTCTCATACCTGAGCCTGTTTACTTTCTCCATGTTGATGCTGGTGCTGAGCAACAATTTTCTCCAGCTCTTTTTCGGCTGGGAGGCGGTAGGTCTCTCTTCCTATCTGTTGATCGGCTTCTACTACAACAAGGTTTCCGCCGCCGATGCCGGCAAGAAGGCCTTTATCGTCAACCGCTTTGGTGATTTCGGTTTTATCCTCGGTCTTTTTCTTATTTATGCCTCCTTTGGCACCCTCCACTATGAGCCGGTGTTTGCCAATGTCGCCCAGATAGCAAACCAGACATTCACCATGCTGGGCGTTACCTTCAACCTGCCAACCGCCATTGCCCTGCTCCTTTTTTGCGGGGCCATTGGTAAATCAGCCCAACTGCCCCTGCATGTCTGGCTGCCTGATGCCATGGAAGGACCGACACCTGTCAGTGCCTTGATCCATGCGGCCACCATGGTCACCGCCGGTGTCTTCCTGGTGGCCCGCTGCAATCCGATTTTTTCGCTGTCGATGACCGCCCTCAATGTGATCACGATCGTCGGCAGTATTACCTGTCTCTTTGCCGCCACCATTGCCCTGACCCAGACAGATATCAAACGAGTAGTGGCCTATTCCACTATTTCCCAACTGGCATATATGTTCATTGCCTGCGGGGTGGGCGCATACAGTGCCGGCGTTTTTCATCTCTTTACTCATGCCTATTTCAAGGCCCTGCTCTTTCTGGGCTGTGGTTCCATTATCCTGGGCATGCATCATGAGCAGGATGCCAAATATATGGGTGGTTTAAAAAAATATATGCCCATCACCTACTGGACATTTCTGCTGGCCTCTCTGTCCATCTCAGGGGTTCCCGGCTTTGCCGGATTCTTCTCCAAAGATGAGATTCTGGCCATGGCCTTTGTCTCTCCAGTAGGCGCCGGCAAATTTGCCTGGTTTATCGGCACGCTGGTTGCCGGTATGACCGCCTTCTATTCTTTCCGTCTCTTTTTTCTCATCTTCCATGGCAAATTCCGCGGTACCGCCGAACAGCAACATCACCTGAAAGAATCACCGCTGGTTGTCACCATACCGCTGATACTGCTGGCGATCGGGGCGGTCGGGGCCGGGGCCTTTGGTATCCCTGCCGTGCTTGGCGGCAATGCCAACTGGGCCCATTTCCTGGAACCGGTGCTCGGTCATCCCCAGGTTCATCCATCCCATCTTACCGAAATTATCCTGATGATTATCTCGGTCGGTGCGGGCACCCTGGGCATTTTCCTGGCCTGGCAGATGTATATTAACAATCCTGGCCTGCCGCAAAAAATGCAGGACCGATATCCGCTACTCTACAAGCTCTCGCTTCATAAATATTATGTCGATGAAATTTATGGTTTTTTAATAGTCAAGCCTATGACCAGCTTCAGCCGTCATTTTATCTTAAATTTTTTTGATATCGGCTTGATTGACACTCTTGTCAATGGCATCCCCAAACTGATCGGCCGGTTCAGCGGCGCCATGAGAAAAGTTCAGGACGGACTGGTATCGCATTACCTCGCCTATATGGGTGGTGGCATTGTGTTCATTATTTTCTTGATATATGCGAGGTCCTAAAATATGTCATTGCCCATTCTCAGTCTATTGATCTTCTTTCCTGTTCTGGGTGCATTTATCCTGTTAGTAACCGGCAAAGAACACGTAAAAAAAATCAAGGTAATGGCCCTTGTTATCAGTCTGTGCGAGTTTGTCTTGACGCTGCCCCTGTGGTTTGCCTTCGATAAAACCACCCATCATATGCAATTTGTGGAAAGGCACAGCTGGATCAGTCTTTTTAATATCGAGTATTATTTAGGTCTCGACGGTATTTCTATTTTATTTATCCTGCTCTCGACCCTGATTACCATACTCTGTGTCCTGGTATCCTGGAATTCAATCCAGACCAAGATTAAAGAATTTTTTATCTGTCTGCTGCTGCTGGAAGGAGCAATGATCGGGGTCTTCTGCGCCCTTGATTTTTTCCTCTTTTATATCTTCTGGGAGGCCATGCTCATCCCCATGTTCCTGCTGATTGGCGTCTGGGGCGGACCCAACCGCATCTATGCCGCGACCAAGTTTTTTCTCTACACCCTGGCCGGCAGTCTCTTGATGCTGGTCGGTATCATCACCCTTTATATGCAGGGTGGTAATACCTTTGATATTCTCGCTCTGGCCGAGCAGAGCTATCCGCTCAAGCTCCAGCTCATGCTCTTCTGGGGATTTTTTGCCGCTTTTGCCGTCAAGGTGCCGATGTGGCCGGTTCATACCTGGCTGCCTGATGCCCATACTGAAGCGCCCGCCGCAGGCTCGGTGGTCCTGGCTGCCATCCTGATTAAAATGGGGGCCTATGGTTTCCTGCGTTTTTCCATGCCTATCCTCCCGGAGGCCACCGCCGCCATGATGATGCCGATGATTATCCTCTCGCTGATCGCCATTGTCTACGGAGGGCTTATCTGTCTGGCCCAGACCGATCTCAAGAGGCTCATTGCCTACAGCTCGGTCAGTCATATGGGTTTTGTCACCCTGGGACTTTTTTCTCTTAATACGCAATCAGTGGAAGGCGGTATCCTGCAGATGATCAATCACGGTGTGATCACCGGCGCCCTCTTTCTGGCCATAGGTATGCTCTACGAACGGACCCACACCCGGCTCATCAGTGATTATGGCGGTCTTGCCACCAAAATGCCGGTCTTGGCCTCCTTCTTCCTGTTGTTTACCCTGGCTTCCATCGGACTGCCGGGAACCAATGGTTTCATAGGCGAATTTCTCATTCTGCTGGGCAGCTTTATGACCAGACCGTGGGCGGCACTCATTGCTGCCAGTGGCTTGATCATCGGCGCCTGGTATATGCTGTCGCTCTACCAGCGCATCTTCTTCAACCCTGATAATCCCAGATGGGAAGGTATCAAAAGGCTGGAGCGGCGAGAGATAATCACCTTCCTGCCCATGGTCATCCTCATTTTCTGGATTGGCCTGTTTCCCAACCATATGTTGAGTTATATGCATGTTTCCGTGGCCCATCTGCTCGAACAGGTGACCGGGAACCCGGCAGGCATAGCCAGTGGCGTGCAGTTGGGGCTCGACGCTGCCGCTGCCCGGCCTGTCCCGCCGCTCAGTCATTAGTAAGAAGCTGATTGCTCTGTTAAGAAGATCATTAAAGAAATAAAAATAGAAGGATTCACCATGAACATACCGTTTACCTTGCCCGCACTTGGCCCGATCATGCCGGAGATGCTTCTTGTCTGCATGGCCATCATTCTTGTTGCGGTCGATCTTCTCTATCCCCGAAAAAACAAGCTGCTCTCCCAGCTCGTTGTGCTGACCGCGATTGGCATGATTATCATGCTCTTCAAGCAGACCCCAGCCGTTACTTTCGGCACCATGTTTATTGTTGACCCCTATGCCATCTTCTTTAAGATAATCTGTCTGTTCGGCCTGCTCATGACCACGCTCTTGTCCGGGCAATACCTGAAGATCGAAAAAATCAGCCAGGGAGAATATTACAGTCTGATGCTTTTCTCGGTGGTCGGCATGATGACCATGATCTCAGCCGGCGATCTCATCGTTGTCTATCTGGGTCTGGAACTCATGGCCCTGTCGATCTACTGCCTGGTCGGACTGTTAAAAAATGACTGGCGCGCCAATGAGGCCTCGTTAAAATATTTTCTTATGGGCGGATTTTCTTCCGCTGTCTTACTGTTCGGCATCTCTTTGCTCTACGGCATGACCGGCACCACCGACCTGGCCGGTATCGCCCAATACTGCAGTGAGGCCGGCATTCTGACCAATCCCGCCCTGCTGACCGGGTTTGCCCTGGTGCTCTGTGGTTTTTGTTTCAAAGTGGGGGCGGCGCCATTTCATTTCTGGATTCCGGATATTTACCAGGGAGCGCCAACCACTATCACCTCTTTTATGTCCGTTGCCCCCAAAGCAGCCGGTTTTGCCGTGTTAGGTCGTTTTCTCATCATGGCCTTTCCCGAATCACAGGAACAATGGGGCCCGATTATTGCGATAATCGCCCTACTGTCCATGGCGGTCGGTAACATCATTGCCATCTCCCAGCAGAATGTCAAACGGATGCTGGCCTATTCATCCATCGCTCACGCCGGTTACGCCCTGCTTGGTCTGCTGACCGGGACCAGTGAAGGATACTCCGCCACCATGAGCTATCTCTACATTTATGCATTCATGAATATGGGTGCCTTTGCTATCGTCATTCTTCTCTGTGCCAAAGGAAACCGGCGCGAGTCGCTTACTGACTATAAAGGTCTGGCTAAATCTAATCCGGTGGCCGCTCTGCTGATGCTGATCTTCCTGTTTTCCCTGACTGGCATTCCTCCGACCGCCGGCTTTATCGGCAAGTTTTACCTATTAAAGGCAGCTCTTACGGCCGGCTATACCTGGACGGTTATTTTGGCTGTGATTTTCAGCGCCATCTCCGCCTATTTTTATTTACGATTGATTCGCTATATGTATATGGAAGAACCGCAGGAACAATTTGTCACCCAGTACTCCCCCGGCGTCACGGCGGCATTGGCTCTATCGGCCATCGGTGTGATCGGCATCGGCATCTTTCCGGGTGCGCTTCTGGACTGGGCCGCCGGATCCCTTATCGGCTTTTAGGCTACTTTAGCAATCGGGACAATAATTTGCGGCGCCAGGAAAACCAGCCGGAGTGGCACTCCAGTGCCGATTTTCCGTATTTACTTAGCCAGAGACCCACCACTTATCATGCAACCAGTCAATGAACTTAAATATCTGCATGTCCTGCAGAAGGTGACCAAACTGATCAGCATGGTGCTCGATCACCAGCAGGTGATGGACACCATTGTCCGGGAACTGCCCGGCCTGCTCGATATTGACGCCGCCACCATCCGCCTGCTTGACTCCTCAACCAACACCTTTGTCATGGGCGCCGCCCACGGCTTGTCCATGAAATATCTCTCCCGCACCAATATTGACACCGAAGAGACCATGGCCATGATCAATTCAGGCTGCCCAGTGGCCAAGACCGATGTGGACCAGGACACCCATTTCAGTGAGCATAGCCTGGTCAGCCAGGAGGGCATCAAGAGCGTTCTCACCCTGCCCATCCTTTTTCAGGATTCGGTTATCGGTATCCTGCGCCTGCTGACGAAACGTAACCGGACATTCACTTCGGAAGAGATCTCTTTTTCCATGGCCCTGGCCGAGCAGGTGGGCATTGCCATCTCCTACGGCCGCATGTTCACGGAAATGGAAAACCAGATAGACTTCATGAAAGAGGTGCAGGCGATCTCAACTCTGGTCAACTCCACCCTCGATCTGGATTCGGTCTTGAATACCATCGTCGAACGACTGCCCAGCAGTATGGGGTGCAAGGCCTGCACCATCCGCCTGTTACGACCGCAGACCAATCAACTGGAGCTGGTGGCCTCCCACGGAATTTCACAGGAATATCTGCAGCGGGGTGAAGTGGAAGGAGAAAAGAATATCACCCTTGCCCTCAGCGGAGAACCGGTCTCCATCTATGATGTGAGCCACGATACACGAGTGCTGTACAGCGACAACATGAGGAAAGAAGGAATTAAATCGCTGCTGGCTGTTCCCCTCAAGGTCAAGGGGGAGGTTATCGGCATCATCCGTATCCTCTCGGCCAGTCACCATTGTTTCACCAGCAGCGAGATCAACTTTGCCGTCACCGTAGCCGAAATCGGCGGCACCGCCATCGAGAACGCCCGGACCTATCGCCAGATAACCCTGCTCTTTAATCAGGTGGAGGAGAGTGAACGGTTTGTGGCCAACATCCTCAACTGCATCCGCCCGCAACTACTGGTGGTGGACCGGAATCTCCATCTGGTCCTGGCCAACAAGGTTTTTCAGGCGAATATGGGTAGAGAAGAAAAGGAGCTTCTGGGCGCTGACTATCACAGCCTGTGGCAGGAGCAGGATTGTCCTGTTGAAGATTGCCCGGTGGAGCAAGTGCTCGCCACGGGTCAGACCGCAAGCCGTGAGCATCAACTGGTTAAAGATGACACCACCCACTGGGTGGAACGAACGGCCTCACCCATGCTTGGAGATACTGGAGAGGTTGAATATGTGATCGAGGTCATCCGCGATATCACCGCCAAACGGCAATTGGAGCAGGAGCATCTGGAGCGGGTCAAGCTACAGGGGGTGGTTGAACTCGCCGGCACGGTCGCCCATGATATCAATTCCCCCCTTTTTGCCGCCTTGGGAACGGCGCAACTGCTTGAAGGGGATCTGCAATCTGAGGAGCTCAGAAAAGACGCCCAGACCATTATCAGAAATCTTAAGACCATTGGCGAGCTGACCAGGAAGATGACGACCATGACCGGCTTTGAAAGCCGTGACTACGTTGGTGAAACTAAAATCGTTGAGATACGGTAAGCCGCTCCACAGCTTGAAAAATCGAGTAAACCGAGATCCTCCCTCCCGATATCACCTTCTTGCAAATCTCTTTCATCTAAGGTACCTTTCTTTTTTTCAAATCCTGAAATACGTTTTTTATTGATGACACTGCATTGATTATTCTGAAATTCAGAGATGTTACGATGAAAGATGACAAAGATATCATCGCTCATCATCACTACAGATCTTTTATTTTTTTATAGCTTCGAGAACAAGGAGAAAAAACAATGGCTGACAAAACGATCACGACAGAAGAGGTAACTCAGGCTCAGAAAGTATGGGGTGAAGGCATTGTGGCAATCGGCAAGGCATTTATTGACAAGGGAGACTATGTGAAGGCCGCTGTAAATCACATCGACACCCTGTATGCCTATCAGAACGGGACCGTCCTCTTTAAACCTACCAAGGCCGCAGACGTCCAGTTCCGTCTGGACCGCGAAAGCGCTCTTTCTTATTTTGTCGGCGGCAACGCCACCTACGGTGAAGATCACGGGTTTGCCATCCACCCCTGGACCAAGGTCCGTTTTGAGAATGCAGCCACCTCTCTCCATGGTGACTATGCTGTCGCCATGGGCAACTACTTTTTCACCCAGACTGATGGTTCAGAGGTCAAGGTTGAATACACCTTTGGCTATATCAAAGGAGAGGATGGTAACCTGAAGATCAATCTCCACCATTCTTCACTTCCCTTCAATAAAGGCTGATTCCTATCTTTCACCATGCCTGCAGAGTAACAGTTACTCTCGCACAACAGTGCTGAGGCATAGAGAAGGTCGCTCCCGCACCGTCCATGGCGCCCACGACACCGGGCCAACTGGCCTGCTGACAAAAAAACTTTTCTCTGTACCTCAGCACCTCTGAGCGAAAAAAATTCTCATCACGCCATGAGTTATCTGCCCCGGGTTATTTGCACCTTTTCACAGGCCAGTTCAATTTTTTCAAGCAACTCGTCAAAATCAATTGGCTTCAGAC
>JANZPQ010000066.1:0-6068 GCA_038040945.1 Desulfobulbaceae bacterium
ACTGAGAGTCCGACATTGATTGCCGGACGAACACCGGCGAAAAAGAGATCCGGCTGCAGATACACCTGACCATCGGTAATGGAAATAACGTTGGTGGGAATAAAGGCGGAAACGTCACCGGCCTGGGTCTCAATGATGGGCAGGGCGGTCAGAGAGCCGGCGCCAAGTTCATCACTGAGTTTGGCTGAGCGCTCAAGCAGACGGGAATGGTTGTAGAAGATGTCGCCAGGATACGCCTCACGGCCTGGTGGACGACGAAGCAGCAGGGAAAGTTCACGATAGGCAACGGCCTGCTTGGAGAGATCATCATAGATAATCAGTGCGTGCTCACCTTTATCCCGATAATACTCACCCATGGAGGTGCCGGCAAAGGGGGCAACATACTGCATAGGCGCAGGATCAGAGGCACAGGCTGCAACCACGGTGGTATAGGACATGGCGCCATGTTTTCTCAGGGCCTCAACAACGAGGGCCACCGTTGATTTTTTCTGGCCAACGGCAACATAGATACAATGGACACCGGTCTCTTTCTGGGCGATGATGGCATCAACACAGAGGGCGGTCTTACCAATCTGACGGTCACCAATTATCAGCTCACGCTGTCCCTTGCCAACCGGGGTCATGGCATCAACTGCCTTGGCGCCGGTATAACAGGGCTGATGCACACCTTTACGGGCAATAACGCCTGGGGCCAAAACCTCAATCTTGGACATCTGGGTGGTATTGATTGGCCCTTGACCATCAATGGGCTGACCGATACCATCGACAACCCGTCCTTCCATGGCCGGACCGACAGGAACCTCAGCGATCTTGCCGGTACGCTTGACAAGGTCACCTTCCTTGATACCCCTGACACTGCCAAGGATTGCACACCCTACATTGTCTTCCTCAAGATTCAGGGCCAGTCCCATAATGCCACCAGGAAACTCAAGGAGTTCCATGGCCATACAGTTCTGTACACCATAAACACGGGCAATACCATCACCAACGGAGATTACGGTTCCGGTCTCATTCAAGTCAATGCTGGTCTCATACCCGCCAATCTGATCTTTGATAATCTGACTGATTTCTTCTGCTCTGATTTGCATTTCTACTCTCTCCCCTTAATGGAATCTTTTAAACTTGCAAGTTGTGTCCTGATACTTCCATCCAGTTCCAAATCCCCTACCTTGGCAATGATGCCACCTATGATTGAAGGATCGACGCTGGTGGTCAGCTCCACCTTCTTGCCAGTAAGCTTTTCTAATGTTGCCCGAACCTTGTTCTGCAATGCTTCACTTAATTCAATAGCTGAAACGACCGAACCGTGACTGACATTCTTTTCATTGTCAACCATGGTCTGATACTCTTCCGCCACCTCAGGAAGAATCCCGGCTCGTTTTTTCTCCACCAAAAGGTTGAGGAAATTAGCCATAATCTTTTCGACACCCATGGAGACGACCATGCCAGCCATTACTTTCTGACGGGTATCGAGGGGATAGAGTGGATTCGTCAGAGCATCCGACACCTCTGGATGCGAGACATACAATCCTGCAACTCCCTGAAGCGCCTCATTATAGCCCTCATAATTCCCATCTTCCTTGCCAACAGCAAAGAGTGCTTTGGCATATCTTCGTGCTAGGATTGTCTGTTTCACTGGATGGCCCCTACCTTATCTAAGTAATCTTCTACAATCTTAAACTGATCATCCGCAGTCAGATTCTTAATGATTAATGCCTCAGCCACGACCGCCGCCTGGTCCGCGATTTCATTCTTCAGCATACGTCTGGCAGCGGTCACCTCATTGGCGACTGCCATCTGGGCCTGACGCTTAATATCTTCAGCGGCCTTTTCAGCCCGCTCGATAATCTTCACCTTTTCAATCTCGGCCTGGGCTATTGCCTTCTCGACGATCTGCTCAACATCTTTCTCAACCGAAGCAAGTTTTGCCGAAAATTCATTATAGGAACGCTCTGCAGCCAACTTCTTAGCCTCAATGGCACTCAGATCCTCTTTTACCTGCTTGCGTCGTCCAGACAAAGCGGCACCGATAGGCTTGGCACCAAACTTGATCAGGATGAACAACAGGACGGCAAAGTTCATCACCCTGAACCCCAGGTCTTTCAACTTGGCAGGTGAGAGACTGTCATAGGCCGCACCTCCTGCAGAGGCAGCATGAGCGGAATCAACTGCCCAGACACTTACCCCGGCCAAGATGAGCCAAAAAGCTATTGTGACCAGAGCGCTCTTTTTGGCTATTTGCGTCACCTTTTTCATCTTAGAGACTCCTTCCTAAAATTTTACCCGCCATGGCAGTTGCAAACCCATCCAGATTAGCCTGAAGCTCTTTGCCGGCACTCATAACCTGTGCCTTCACCTCTGCCAGTTGCGTATCCTTTTCGCTATCAGCCTCAGCCTTGATCGCGGCGAGTTTTTCATCACCAGCAGCCTGAGCCCCTGCCTTTGCCGAATCCAACGCGGCCTTTGCCTTTCCAGAGGCCAAAGCCATCTTCTTATCGACTTCCTCCTGACGACGGCTGGCATTCTCCTGCAGCTTGGCGACATCATCATTCATGCCTTGAAACTTCGCTGCCCGGTCACGTAATATTTTACGTACAGGCTTATAGATAATTGCATTCAGCAGAAACATCAGAACAAACATGTTTACTATCTGAATCACGAGGGTGATATCCATTGTAATCATTTTTATACGCTCCCGTTCAACTAAGATACCTGAAATTTTCATCCAAAATGAATGATGATTCACAATACGAAGCTCGGTTGTACATCATAAAACAAGGCATGTCAACTTTTTTTATGGTGCATATCAATCCATTATTTATACGCCGCCGCAACCAGATAAACAGGGCCTCTGAATGTCTAAAACAGCACAAAAAGCCGTTATAAAATAAGGCAGAACACACCCCTTCTTTCGTAACAACTCCTCTGCCGCAACAGGACTTTTATTTCTCTTTGCTTTTCATACGGCAACAGAGAAAACAACAGAATTTCCTCAGCCCTCCACGATTTCCTGTACACATCCCGGGACTGCAGCAATGGCCTCACTTAATTTGTCGGTCATCGGTCCGCCAGCCTGAGCCATGTCGGCCCGTCCGCCGCCCTTACCGCCAACCAGGACAGCAACCTTGCCCACCAGCACCCCTGCCGAGATCCTGTCACTCAGATCTTTAGAGACAATGGCCAGAAGCGCAACCTTCTCCTTGATGACCCCACCCAGCACCGCCACCCCTGATCCCATATGATCCCGTACCCGGTCGCCCACTTCCCTCAGAGTCTGCGGACTCTCAAGTGCAATCTTCGCTGCCAGCACCTTGATTCCATTCACCTCGATGGCCGTGGCAAACAGATCTTCCAGATCAGTGGAGGCAAGCCTGGTGGCAAGCTCCGCCACCTGCTTCTCCAACTGCTTCTGGACTGCAATAAGGGCTTTAAATTTATCTTGAACCCCTTCCGGTCTGACATTTAAGGCCTGGCAAAGCTCCTGCTCACGCTGCCCTATAGCCTGAACATAGTCAAAGGCCGTCCGTCCGGTCAGGGCCTCAATGCGCCTGACCCCGGAGGCTATCCCGCTTTCCGAGACAATCTTGAACAAACCGATGGCCCCTGTCGCCGCCACATGGGTACCGCCACACAGCTCCCTGCTGAAATCTCCAGCCGAGACCACCCGTACACGATCGCCATATTTTTCACCGAAAAGGGCAGTGGCACCCTGCTGAATAGCCTCATCTCTGGCCAGAAGCCTGGTATCGAGCTCGATATTGGCCCTGATCTTTTCATTCACCCGCTGCTCAATCTCCCTGATCTCTCCCTGGCTGAGCGGGGTGAAATGGGTAAAGTCAAAACGTAATCTTTCCGGGGTGACCAGCGAGCCGGCCTGCTTGACATGATCGCCCAGGATCTCCCGCATGGCCGCCTGAAGCAGGTGAGTAGCCGTATGATTGGCAGCAGTATCGCCGCGCTGCTCGCGGGCCACAGCCAGTTCCACCTCCTGCCCGATACGCAGCGCCCCTTCTTCCACCCGCAGATGATGAAGGATGATCCCGTCAGCCGCAGCGGCTGTGCCAAGGACCATGCCAAGGCCACCCGGCCACTGCACTGTCCCCACATCACCTGCCTGCCCGCCGGACTCTGCATAAAAAGGTGTGGTCAGGACAAACAGTCGCCCTTCAGCGCCGGTACCGATCTCGGAGACCTCCAGGCCATCCGGACTGAGCAGGGCCTTGACCCGAACCTTGAAGTTCAACTGCTCATAGCCGATAAATTCTGCCCGGGCGTCAGCCTCTACCAGATCCTTCACCCCCTGTTCACGCAGTTTGACATTATCGCCCTTCCACGAAGCCCGGGACTTTGCCCGCTGCTGGGCCATGGCCTCATGGAATCCCGGCTCATCAAAACCGATCTTTTTCTCCAGGGAGATATCACGGACGATATCCATGGGAAAGCCATAGGTGTCATACAACTTGAAGATAAAATCACCACCGATCACCGGATCACTGTCCTGACAAATCCGCTCAATCTCCTCATCGAGGAGGACAAGGCCGTTCTCCAGGGTCTCACGGAAACGCTCTTCTTCATTCACTACAACTTTTTTCAATAATTCGACAGCATCAAGCAGGTGCGGATAGGCATGATTCATGGTAACAACAACGGTTGACGTCACCTCATCCATAAAGGGCTTATCAAGGCCGAGGCTACGGCCAAAGCGAACGGCCCGGCGCATGATCCGGCGCAGGACGTAGCCCCGCCCCTCATTGGAAGGAAGCACCCCGTCTGCCACCAGAAAGGTGGTGGCCCTGGAATGGTCGGCAATGACCCGCATGGCCGTGGTGTCGGCCTGATCCTGCCCATAAACACGTCCTGAGAGTTCTTCCAGCCTTTTGACAATCGGCTTAAAGAGATCCGAGTCATAGTTATTGACCTTCCCCTGCAGTACCGCTGCCACCCGCTCGAGACCCATGCCTGTGTCTATGCTGGGCTTGGGCAGGCGAGTCAGGACACCGTCCTCGCTGCGGTTAAACTGCATGAAGACCAGATTCCACAACTCAAGGAAACGATCACAATCACAGCCGAGGGCGCAGTCAGGCCGACCGCAGCCCGCCGCGGCCCCCTGGTCAATGTGGATCTCCGAGCAGGGACCGCAGGGACCGGTATCGCCCATGGCCCAGAAATTATCTTTTTCCCCGAGACGGACAATGCGGCCCGGGAGCAGCCCTTCTATCTTTTCCCACAACAGATACGCCTCGTCATCCTCTTCATAGACCGAAACCCAGAGCCGTTCAGGAGGCAGACCAAGCTCGACAATAAGGAACTCCCAGGCATAGCGGATGGCCTCTTCCTTGAAATAGTCTCCAAAGGAAAAATTTCCCAGCATCTCACAAAAGGTATGGTGCCTCGCCGTGTATCCGACATTTTCCAGATCGTTGTGCTTGCCACCGGCCCGCACACAGCGCTGAGAACTGGTAGCCCGCACAAAATCACGCCGATCTTCACCCATGAAGACGGTCTTGAATTGAACCATACCGGCATTGGTAAAGAGCAGAGTCGGGTCATCCTTGGGTACCAGCGAAGAGCTCTCGACGACAGCATGGCCATGTTTGGCAAAATATTCTAAAAATTTCTGACGAATCGTATTTCCGTTCATAATGTGAAAGAGCGTAAAGTTTTAAGGTGAAATATAGAAGCGATAACTATTCAACATGACAAAATAATTTATAAATAACAGACGAGCCAAAACGACTTACACCACATGGGGTAGCATGGCCTTGAACTCCGGTGTTCCAGCACGGCCCAGCAACTCATAGATAATCATCTCGGCAGGACCGACAATGGCCCCTGCCGCAGTCAACCTGGCCAGGCCCATTTTATGGTTGGCCTGCGAGCGCGCCGAGACCGCATCTGCCACCACCCAGGGGGTCAATCCTCGCTCTAGTGCGCCCATGGCAGTCTGATAGATACAGATATGGGTCTCCACCCCTGCCAGGATCAGGGTTGTCACAGAGTCCGGCAACTTGTCGACCAGGGCCCGGGTCTCTCCATTGGCCAGGGCATTAAATTCGGTTTTATCAGGG
>JANZPQ010000067.1:0-5574 GCA_038040945.1 Desulfobulbaceae bacterium
ATCTGGGTGCCGCCCAGATCCTGGGTCTCCCGAATCTTCAGTTCAAGTTCATCAAAGGTCAGCAGATAGCCGTTTTGATCCTCGGGCGCCTTGAAGAAGGCACAGAATTTACAGGCAGAGATACAGATATCGGTGTAATTCACATTCCTATCAACAACATAGGTAACCTGTCCCTCCGGGTGGAGGCGCCGCCTGATACCATCGGCCAGGAATCCAAGCTGATAGAGATCCGCACCACCTTCAAGCGCCAGGAACTCCTCATCACTGATCCTGCCGCCCGCCATGACCTTTTCAGTGATTCTCTCCATCACCCCTTCCTGCAATCCCTTCATCTGCAACCCCTACTATCAGGCATGATGGTAGCATAAAAAATTACCCAAGAGATGGCTAAGCAAAAATGCCCAATGACGAAGGATGCAGCGCAACGCAGTATTTGGGCATTTTTTCGACGCCATCAATCATGCACCTTAATAACATTATAAAGCGTATCCCGCTCCACAGGCACCCGGCCCGCCTCTTTGATCAAACGCACCAGGGTATTGCTGCCGATGGCCTGATCGGTGTCGGCTCCGGCCATGTGGGTGATCACCTCTTCCTTGACCGTGCCGTCCATATCATCGGCCCCGAAGGAGAGGGCAACCTGGGCCATTTTGGGTCCGATCATGACCCAGTAGGCCTTGATGTGCGGGAAGTTATCGAGGAAAAGTCTGGCCACGGCGATATTTTTCAGATCATCAATACCGGTGGTGCGGGAGAGCGTACTCATCTCTGTGTTCTTAGGATGAAAAGAGAGCGGGACAAAGGCCAGAAAGCCATTCGTTTCATCCTGGGCTGTACGCAGGGCATCAAGGTGTTCAAGACGTTCCTCCATGGTCTCAATGTGACCATAGAGCATGGTGGCATTGGTATGCAAGCCTTGGCGATGGGCGGTCTTGGCCACTTCCAGCCACTGCTCACCGGAAAGTTTCTTTTCACAGGTAATCGCCCGGATGCGTGGAGAAAAAACCTCGGCCCCGCCACCAGGGATAGAGCCTAAGCCCGCATCCCGCAGGATATCGAGGGTTTCGGCCACGGATTTACCGGCAAGCCCAGCCAGATGGGCAATCTCGACACAGGTGAAGGCCTGGATATGGACATCGGGCCTGACCTCTTTGATACCACGCAACAGCTCCAGGTAATAGTCAAAAGGCAGGTCAGGATGAATCCCGCCCACCATATGGATCTCAGTAATGGGCTCATCGAGCCTGGCCCGCACCTTTTCCTTGACCTGGGCCAGATCCATCTCATAGGCAAGATCCGAGCTCTTATCCCTGCCAAAGGCGCAGAATTTACAGAGATTGGTACAGATATTGGAGTAATTGATATGCTGATTATAGATGAAATAGGCCTTGTCGCCATTCATCCTATTCCTGACCAGATTGGCCATATAACCAAGGGCCAGGATCTCTTTACTGTTATAAAGGGCCAGCCCGTCCTGCAGGTTCAGCCTCTCACCGGCCTCCACCTTTTCCAGAATATCCCCAAGCCCTGCCTGTTGCACAAAAGATTTCATAACAGCTCCTCATAAAAAAAGCCGGAAACTTACGTCCGGCTTTGTCCTGAAATAAGAGAGTAAATCCTAATCCAGAAAATATTTCAATTGATCACGTCTGCTGGAATGGCGCAGCCGATTCAGGGCCTTCTTTTCAATCTGGCGAATCCGCTCACGCGAGACATTAAAGCGTTTACCGATCTCTTCCAGGGTATATTCGGCCTTTTCCCCGATACCGAAACGAAGGCGGATAATCTTTTCTTCCCGTTCACTGAGCGTTGACAGGATCTCGGTCACCCGACCGGCAAGCTCTCTGGTCTGTACCATGTCATAGGGAGACTGAGAGTCGTTATTCTCGAGAAAATCACCAAGGGTCGAATCGTCATCACCAACCGGCGTCTCCAGAGAGATGGGCTCCCGTGACGCCTCAAGGATGGCCAGGATCTTCTCCATGGGCAGCTCAGTACTCTTGGAGATCTCAAGCGGCGTTGGCTCCCGGCCCAGTTCCTTGAACAAGGCGTAAAAGGCCTTGAAAAACTGGCTGCGCAATTCGAGGAAATGCACAGGCAGACGAATAGTCCTGGTTTTATCAAGGATCGCCCGGGTGATGGCCTGCCTGATCCACCAGCTGGCATAGGTGGAAAACTTATTCCCCTTGGTGTAATCAAAGCGAAAGACCGCCCGCATCAGGCCCAGATTTCCTTCCTGGATCAGATCGGCAAGGGTCAGTCCCTGATGCATATACCGCTTGGCAATGGAGACAACCAGACGCAGATTGGCACGAATCATTGCATCTTTTGCCGTCTCAATGGAACGGCTGTAGGCCTCTATCACTGCCTGCAGCTCATGCAACTCGCGTTTGTCGGAATACTTCTTGGCAGCGCTGACAACACTGTTGCGCATAAAATTGAGCTGTTGCTTCTTGGGTTTCAGAGTGGGGTCACGCTTTTCCCAGAGATCAATCCGGCCACAGAGCAGAGCAATCTCAGCAACCTCGGACACATCGTCCCGTATGGCCTGAATGATTGCATCAAAACCCTGGCGGATGCACTTGGAATATTTCGCCTCATCATCAGAGGTCAACAGATCAAACTGCCCCATTTCCCGCAGATAGGTGGTGGTCGTCTCTTCAGCTTCATGGCCCTCATTGCCGGCGGCCGCAAGCGAAAGATCTGACAGTTCGTCATCGTCGTCAAGATCGTTCTTGTCTTGATCCCACACCTCTCCAGCCAAGGTTCTCTTTTCGCCACTTTTTTCAATCGTGACAATCTGGATATTATTGTCCCCCAAGAAATCAAAGATATTTTCAATGGCATTAGGATCTTTGATCTCATCAGGCAATAATTCGTTCAAATCGCTAAAACTGAGACACCCTTCAGATTGACCGGCCTTCAGTAGATTTTCTTTCAATTCAGAGAGCACTCGAGCAGACTCCATCAATTATATTTTTAAAACAACTCATCTGTTTACAACGACTAATAATTACAGTAAAAATATTAGTTTTATATACTTAAAATGGTAACCAGCTATTTTTTTTTACAAACATGATATGTTACAACGCCTGATCACAAAAAACAAACGATAAGAGTAATTACCATTCAAGAACAGCAACAATTTTTCAGTAAAAAAAAACAAACTTCAAAATATTATAAGATCGATCATTGTAACACGCAAGAGATCCGACCCCATCTTTTTCTTCATCACCACTACTTATCACACAACACACTGAAACCACAAAATTTATTTCTTCAAACTCTACGACAACACACACCGTCATGCAACACCCTTCCTCCTCCCAACGCCGCAGTGGCATTCTGGCCCATATCACGTCCTTACCTTCTCCTTACGGCATCGGCGATATAGGTTTCTCAAGCCACTCCTTCCTTGAATTTCTGGCTCGCGCCGGACAAGGCTATTGGCAGATCCTCCCCACAGGACCAGGCAGTCCCGTTTTTGACAACTCTCCCTATATGAGCCTCTCGGCCTTCGCCGGCTCTCCGTTGCTTATCTCACCAGAGATCCTGCTCGAAGAAGGATTGATCAGCAAGTCATCACTGGAGATGGCACCAGTTTTTTCTGAATACAGCACCGAGTTCTCAAAAGTCGCTGCCTTTAAAGGCAGGATCCTGCAGGAGGCCTTCGGCAACCTTCCTCCACATTTAGAAAAATTTGCTCATTTTAAAAAAAATACGCCCTGGCTTGAAGATTACACCCTGTTCAAGGCCCTGAAAGAAGAATTTCACGGCCTTGGATGGTTTGACTGGCCCGCAGAGATCGCCACCCGCAGCCCAGAAGCCCTGGCAGCCTTGCAGACAAAACACCACGAGCGCATGGAATATTACGCCTTTGAGCAGTTTGAGTTCTTTCGTCAATGGAAGCTCCTGCAGGCAAAGGCCAAAAAAGAAAACATTAAACTCATCGGCGACATTCCCATCTATGTCGGCTGGGACAGTGTGGACGTCTGGGCCAACCAGGAGATATTTACCCTTGATCCGAGAAGCCTTCGCCCCACCCATGTGGCCGGCGTCCCGCCCGACTATTTCAGCGAAACAGGACAACGATGGGGCAACCCCCTGTATCGGTGGCAGAGCACAAACAAAGTCACCCAGGAACACTTGATCGCCTGGTGGACCCAACGATTTCAGGCCGTTTTTCAGATGGTTGACACTGCCCGTATCGATCATTTTCGCGGCTTTGAGTCCTACTGGTCCATTCCGGAAAATGAAAAAACGGCAATCCGGGGCAAGTGGGTCAAAGGACCTGGCAAGCCTTTCTTTGATAAAATTTTCACTGCCCTGGGTCCGCTCGATATCATCGCTGAGGATCTGGGTATTATCACCCCGGAAGTCACTGTGCTTCGTCGCTCCCTTGGCTTCCCCGGCATGAAGGTGCTGCAGTTTGCCTTTGACGACAACCCGGACAACCTCTTCCTCCCCCACAACTACACAAGCCCGAACTGCGTAGTCTACACCGGCACCCATGACAATGACACCACTCTTGGCTGGTTCCTCAGTGACCGGCTGACGCGCTCGCAGAGAGAGCGTATCATGAGAATAGCCAACCGGGATAATGACAACCACTCAGCAATCCACAAAGACCTTATCTACCTGGCCATGGCCTCCATCAGCCGTTTGGCCATTTTCCCCCTCCAGGATATCCTTGGATTTGGTAACGACTGCCGGATGAACAGTCCCGGCACAAGTATCGGCAACTGGCGATGGCGTTGCGCCCCTCGTTTTTTAACCGAGTCTGTGAGTTCCTGGCTGCGTGATGAGACCGCCCTCTTTGGCCGCTGCTCTGAAAAGGCCTTCCACTCCCATCTCCCCTGACAGGAGGAACCCCCTATGCATACCCTCATCATCCTTGGCAGCCCCCGCAAGAAGGGCAACAGCGAGACCCTGGCCCGGAGCGTCGCCGACGGCATAGAGCAGCATCCTGGCGCAACCGTTGAATTCATACGGCTGAACGACCTGCAGATCTCTCCCTGCCAGGGATGTGGCGGCTGCGACAAGACCTCAAACTGTGTTATCAATGATGACATGACCACCCTCTACGAAAAGGTTGACACCTGTGATCATCTGATCCTGGTCAGCCCCATCTATTTTTATGCTCTTTCAGCCCAGTGCAAGACCTTCATCGACCGCTTCCAGGCCCGCTGGGCGCGAAAATATCTCTCAGGCATACGTTTCAGACATGACGAGCAGCGCCAGGGCACCCTTCTTGTAACCGCGGCCACTGAAGGTAAAAAAATATTTGACGGGGCCCTGCTTACCGCGCACACCCTCTTTGACGCCCTCGATATGAAAAATGGAGAACATCTGCTGGTCAGGGGAGTCGATCAGCGCGGGGCCATACAGAAACAGACCCGGATACTTGAGCAGGCCGTGACCCTTGGCCAAGAGATTGCAGGCGGCAGGAGTTGAATGATCATGGCGAATCCACTCTCATTGTAAGCCGCCATGTATTCTCGAACAATTCCTTGACAAGGGAATCTGATTCCTGTAAATAGATCTTGACCTTCAGGCCCCATCGTCTATCGGTTA
>JANZPQ010000068.1:0-5202 GCA_038040945.1 Desulfobulbaceae bacterium
GTCAGGTGAGGTACGAGAGAGCAAGGGAAAGATTGTCGGGGTCAGCTTGCAGGATTATGTGAGCAAGGACTATCTTGTTCATGTGCAATTTGATCAGCCGGTAGGGGAGGCAGATTTTAAAAACATTCTGCTTCAGGGGCAGGAGTAATTCGGTGCCAGTGTCAACTCTGAAGGCATCCCTCTCCCTTGGTGATCTGACCCTGTCGCCCCCCCTGGCCCTGGCCCCCATGGTCGGATTGTCTCATTCGGCACTGCGGACCCTGGCGCTGGAGTTGGGGGGGGTCGGCCTACTTTTTACGGAGATGTTATCGGTGACCAGGCTTCCTGAGGAGAATGCCTCTGTCTCACCTTTTCTCCTCCGTTACCCTGAAGAGCGGCCGCTTTTGTACCAGCTCTTTGTCAGCCCCGGCCAGGATATTGTGCCTGCGGTTGAACGCCTGCACCAGCTTGGCGCCCAGGGGGTTGATCTGAATCTGGGCTGTCCTGCCCCGAATCTTCGTAAACAGGGAGCGGGGTGTGCCCTGACCAATGATCGTGAGCAGGTGCGCCATATTGTTGCCATGCTGAGATCGGCTACCAGTCTGCCCTTGAGTGCTAAGATCCGTTTGGGTGCAGGTCTGAACGAAGAGGAGTTAGTTGATTTCTGCCGGATGCTGGAGGGGGAAGGGGTTGATCTTCTTTCCGTCCATGGTCGTCTGCACAAAGAAAAATTCTGCCGTCGGCCGCGCTGGGACTGGATTGGCAAGGTTAAATCTGCCATAAAAATTCCGGTACTGGCCAATGGCGGCATCTTCACTGTAGAAGATGCCAGGAGATGTCTTGAAATGTCAGGGGCGGATGGCCTGATGATTGGTCGAGGTGCTGCCTGCCGTCCCTGGCTCTTTGGAGAGATCGCCAGAGAGCTCTATGGGGCCTCATGCCTCCCGTCCCGTTTGACGCTTCCGGAGATCTATTTTCGCTTTGTTCAGTTACTGGAGCGTTTTCGTCCGGAGCGGCGCCTGGGTCGTTTGAAGCAATTTACCCACTATTATGGGCAGAATTTCACCTTTGGCCATCACCTGGCCATTGCGGTTCAGACCAGCACTTCTGTTGAACAGGCATCCGAACGTGCCCGCCAATTTTTTTCCGGGAGTAAAGAAGAGGAATAGAAGTAGATTTCATTCAGGTCCTGTAGGGGGAGTCATTAACTTTCATCGAAGAAAAAGGAGGAGTGACAATGATTGAGCTGATTAAGAAGGCAATGTTGACCGGTCTGGGTGTGGCCTCTTTGACCAAGGAGAAGATTGAAGAAATTGGCCGGGATTTTGTTGAACAGGGAAAGCTTTCCCAACAGGAAGGTGAAAAGCTGGTAGAGGAGCTTCTCACAAAGGCTGAAGAGTCAAAGCAGGAGATCAAAAAACAGATAGAAGAGCGGATTGAGGAAATCTTGAAAAAGATGAATCTGGTGCGAATGAGCGATCTGGACGAGTTGAAATCGCAGATCAAGGAACGGCAGGACAGTCGTTCAGTGGACGAAAAAAAGAGTTAACCGTAGCTGCTCAATCTGTTTTTTAAAAAAGAAGTAGTGCGTGAGTGCCTTATTCCTTAAGGAGAGATATGCAGCTCTTTCGTCAAAAAATCCTGAATGGTCTCTTCAGTCGTATCGTGAGTGACGACGACAACTATACCGATATAGAAGAGGCCAGGAAGATACTTCTCATGTTCGGTCTCAGCAGTGTTGGTATATCGTTATGCTGCTTTCCCTTGGAACCATCAGCTGGTACCGTGGGGAGTTTTTGCTGGCAGTGCTCGATTATTCTGTTGCTTTGATTCTGAGTGTGCTTCTGCTCCTTTTAAGACGAAAGCGGTGTTATGTTTTCTGTTGTTGCAGCGCCATTTTCATAATGACCTTGTTATACTGGTATCTTTTTATGTCAGGGGCTGGAGCCGGGAATGGCTTCCTCTGGCTTTACACCTATCCACTTTTTGTTTTTTTTCTCCTTGGGGTGCGCCATGGTATCGTGGTGCTCACCCTTTTTTTTCTTCCTTGTCTGGGGGTCCTTTTTTTTGACCTCTTCTCAAACAACAGTAATCTCTATGATCAGGATTTTGCCATTCGTTTTGTCCCATCATTTTTAACAGTCTCACTCTTTGCCTTCATGTTTGAAAAAAGCAGGGAACAATCGAATAAATTTTTGAAAGATGCCCATGATGTTCTGGAACAGCGAGTCGATGAACGGACAGCGGAATTACAGCATGAAATTGAGGCCCGGAAAAAGAATGAAGAAAAATTACGACACAGCGAACAGCGCTATCGGACACTCTTTGACAGCAACGGTGATGGTGTCTCCATTGTCAGTGCAGATGGTCGTTTCCTCGAGGTCAACGAAGAACTTTGTCATCGTTTAGGATATAGTCGGGACGAATTGTTGCAGATGAGGGCGCAGGATATATTCAGCCCGAGTTCAGTGAATCAGGTCTTTTATTCTCTTCAGGAGGTCTTCGCAGAAGGGGAGGGGGCGTGTATCTTTGAAAGGGAACATCTCTGTCGTGATGGGAAAGTCGTTCCAGTGGAGCTGAGAACGAGAAAAATTCTTTTTAACAACGAGCAGGCTGTCTTGACCTCTTCCCGGGATGTCAGTGAGAGGAAAAAAACAGAGGCCGAAAGAAAGAGACTGGAAGAGCAACTGCACAGATCACAAAAAATGGAGGCCGTTGGCCTGATGGCCGGCGGAGTGGCTCACGACCTGAACAATATACTCACCGGGGTGGTGACCTATCCTGATCTTCTGCTGCGGCAATTGCCCGAAGGTCATGCCCTCTGTGAGCCTCTTAAAATTATTAAGGAATCCGGCGCGCGGGCGGCGGCAGTGGTCGCTGATCTTCTGACCGTGGCCAGGGGGGGTGAGCAGTCAGAAAGAGACTGCAGATGTAAATGTCATCATAGATGAGTATCTCCATTCTCCAGAGCATCAGACACTTCTCTCCCATCATTCCGAGGTAAAATCTGGCTCCGACTTGTCCCCAGATCTGATGAATATAACATGTTCAGTTGTCCATATTAAAAAGTGTTTGATGAATCTGGTCCTTAATGGTGTCGAGGCTATTTCCGGGCCGGGAAAGGTCCTGGTCTCAACTCGTAATCAAACAGTGGATGCAGAAAATGGTGAGCGTCTGCATATTGCTCCAGGGCAATATGTGGTGGTAGTGGTGAGTGATACAGGGACGGGGGTCAGTGATGCTGACAGGCAGCAGATTTTTGAGCCCTTTTACACCAAGAAGAAACTGGGGCGCAGCGGTACCGGTCTGGGACTGGCTATCGTCTGGAACACTATGAAGGATCATAAGGGAACCGTCACTGTTGAGAGCAGCAGTGAGGGCTCCTCGTTTTCCCTTTATTTTCCGGTGAGTGCAGGGCAGGTCAGTGAAAAAGGATCACATGTTGACCTGCAGCATCTGCAAGGGCAGGGAGAGACTGTGCTTGTTGTCGATGATGATGCCCTGCAGCGCGATATCGCCGTCAAGATGTTGACCCTGCTTGAATATACACCTCGTGCTGTCGCCTCAGGCGAGGAGGCGGTAGCCACCTTTGACCAGGGCGCGGTCGATCTGATTCTGCTCGATATGCTGATGGAGCCGGGCATGAACGGTTGTCAAACCTATGCGGAGATCATCAAGAGGCATCCCGGTCAGAAGGCGGTTATTGCCAGCGGTTTTTCAGAGAGTGAGGACGTCAGAAGGGCGTGCCTGCTCGGGGCTGGAGGTTTCATTAAAAAACCGTATCCCGTGGAGCAACTGGGGCAAATGGTACAGAAGGTGTTGAAGGGCTAACCCTCTACAGCTCAAGGATTTCTTTCTCTTGCAGCAGCGCCGCAACTTTTTTTCTACATCGTTTTGAACTGCAGGATCCGTTACCGATACCGGTGATTTCGGCAATCTGTTCAAAGCTTGTCGCCCCTTCTTCAATGGCCTTGAGAATCCGGTGCAGTTTGATCCCTTTACAGATGCAGCCGGGTTTCATGCGGGCGAGGAGTTCTTCTTCGCTGGTCATTTACCCTTTTTCCTCCTGCTGCTCAGCTTGTCGGGCATCTTGATGAAAATAGTGACGGATTTCCCGTGCCAGTTCAGGGCCGATCCCTGGAACTCGGGCCAGCTTTTCCTCGGAGGCTACTTTGATTTGTCTCAGGCTGCCTAAGTCTTTGAGCAGGGCTTGTTTTTTCTTGGGGCCAATGCCGCTGATGCTATCAAGTTCTGAGGTCAGGGTTGATCTGTTGCGCAGTTTACGGTGCAAGGTTATCCCATAGCGATGTGATTCATCCCGTATTCGCATGAGATAGAGCAGTACCGGACTGTGGGGTGGCAGAATAATGGGGTTTTTGCGGCCCGGTTTGTACAGTTTCTCCCCTTCCGTCTGTTTTTCCTTGGCAATGCCTATCCATTCCATCTCCTCAGTGTCTTCGACTCCTTGTTCGCGGGCCACGCGCAAGGCTATCCCTAACTGACCACGGCCGCCATCCACCATCAGCAGGTCGGGCAGGTCGTTTTCCTTCAGCCCCCGTTTCAGCCTTCGTTGCAGCACCTCCCCCATCATGGCGTAATCATCGGGACCATCAACGGTACGGATCTTGTAATGGCGGAAGTGATCTCTGGCCGCTTCCCCCTGTTTAAAACAGACGAGTGAGCCTACCGCCTGCTGACCGGAGGTGTTGGAGATATCCAGGCATTCGATAGTCTCAGGGGGACGACTCAGCTGCAGGCATTTGACCATTGCCGCCGCCAGTGTCGGCCAGGATTGCTCTTTTTTATCCCGTTCGGCAAAAACCTGGCTGGCATTGGCATTGGCCATGGCGATGAGCTGCATCCGATCACCACGCTGTGGGATCTGGAGATGAACTGTCTCGCCCCGCAGGTCGCTGAGGCGCTCGCTCAGGAGTTCTTTATCCTCCGGTTCGCAGGGCAGAAGGACCTCCTGGGGCAGATTGTCGCCCTGGTCATAGTACTGGTTCAGAACCTGGGAGAGGATGCTCGCGTCATCGCCAATGGGGTCCGAGAGAAAAAATGTACGGCTGCCGCTGATTGTCCCGTTTCTGACCAGGAGGATAGCAAGGGCCAGGGAGGCATCTTTTCTGGCCATGCCAAAGATATCCTGATCTTTGGCATGGCTGGCCACGATCACCTGTTTTTCCAGGGTTCGGGACAGGGCCTGAATCTGGTCGCGGATGA
>JANZPQ010000069.1:0-3731 GCA_038040945.1 Desulfobulbaceae bacterium
TTGCGGATAGGCTTCTACGAAGGTCTTCTGGAAACGGGCCTTTGCCCTGACATTTCACTTGAATTCCCAGGCAAAAAGACCAGACAGATTCTCCTCAACATAATCCACTTGCTGCAGCGGGGTTGTGCGCCAAAAAAAATCTTCCGCGCTTATCCCATGATGAGCAAGAAGCTTTCGTCTCTCACTCTTTCATTCTGGAATAAATATAATAATTTCACATTTAAGTCCGCGTTGCTTATTGATTATTCAATTTCTTTGCAAATGGGACTATTGTTGTGCAATTTTGATTTATTGCATCATTGATTATGTCCCCGGCCAGGTCTGCAGCTTGTCTCAAGGCATCATCTCTTAAATGGGCATATCGTTGCGTCATAATAGGAGACTTATGAGTCATAAGTTTTTGCAGGGTGTAGATGTCAACCTTGCCACTACTGGCCAGCATTGAGGCATAGGTATGACGTAAACCGTGCAGAGGTCTGAAATCATCAGAGAGCCCCGCAGCTTTTTTGATCTTGTTGACCGCCTTGTTGATATCCACCCTCTGAGCACCACCCTTGCCGGGGAAAACATACTCGCTTGTCCGTGGCATACTGGTCAGCATCAGCCTGGCCCCATCATTCAGCGGGATTTTTTGCCCCTTGTTGCCCTTGGGATCGCGAAGAAAGATAAAACCCCGCTCAAAATCAATATCAGCCCATTGCAGCTTGAATAATTCCCCACGCCTCATGCCGGTATAAAGGGCCATCCTCATGATACCAGAAGCAATAATGTCTGTAGATTCATCAAGGGCTTGGAGAAGGGCAGAGAGTTGATCAGGTGACAAGTCTTCTGTCTTTTCATTATCAACCTTTGGCATTTCAATCTTGAAGTTGATACTCTCGCAAAGATTATTGTTTGTGCTGAAATTGATAATGCGCCGCAAGAGTTCCAAAACATTCTTGACGGTGCCGGGGGATTTCTTTTTGAGGAGGGAAACACGGAGCCGATGAATATCAAGGGCAATCAGTTCGGAAGGCTGCTTGTCACCAAAAGACGGAAAAAGATAAAGCTTAAATCGATTTTCATCCGTAACAATACCCTTCAAGTTCGTCTTGCATTTTTTGTATTCAGCCCATAAACGGGAAATTGTCCATTTGTTCTGTTCGGCCTGCTTGACTGCCATCTCAGCCTGTCTCTTTTGAGTATTGCTTTCCTGCTTGCCCTCAATCCTCGACGATCTAACCCCCGCTGCCCTGGCCGGTGTCATATCGTCTTGATATTGCCGCCCCGCCTTTTCCTCAACAACCTTCCCCTCACGCCGATAACGGATATAATAAATTTTCTCAATTTTATTACTGCCGACTGCTGGAGCCTCAACAAAATAAACACCAGGATAACTGGTAGCAGTTCTTGTCTGTCTTGGCATTTTCTAATTCCCCATTTATTTCCCCCACACTCTCCCCCACACATTTGACATATTACAGGGTAAAATTGAGTAAGTCAAGAAACAGAAAGCCCATAAAAACTACTATAAAAACAAGTAGTAAAGGACAATCAGGTAAAACCAAGGAAGTGAAAGTTTTTGTTCTCATAACCCGAAGGTTGTTGGTTCGAATCCAGCCCCCGCTACCATGTAAATTCAAGCACTTAACTCACTTTTGGGTTAAGTGCTTTTTTTATTGGTTCTATGCCGGGATGGACGCCCCCTTTCGGTCATAACAACACAAATAGCACAACACACCCCTGATGCAACAGTACTGTTATTATTTCAATGGTGTGTTACCTACCTACCCTCTGCCTTCTGTGCCGGGCATTGGGTTGTGGCGCTATAGTTCTTCCATGCCGGATCATTATATTCACTGTGGCACTCAACACAGAGCCCCACCCGCAGGATCCTGCGCAGCTCCTCACCGTTAAAGGGCCGCAGGTCGGGTCGTGATCCGTGCTGGAGCTGTTTGCCGTCGATGGTGACAAAGGCATCAAAGCCCACTGTCTGACCGGCGAAGGTAGCCACCCCCTGATCCAGCGGGGTAAACGACCACTTCCCGTCCTTCTCCGTCACCGTCCCCTCGCCTAGGCCCACCACCTTGCTGGAGGTGTGGCACTCGGCGCAGCTTCTGCCCTTGCTCTGGGTGGTATGCGGGTTGATCGCGGCCATGGTGAAACGGTTGAACCCACCCTCGACCTCTCCCTTTTCATCCACCAGGGTGACAATATCCTGGCAGCCGGGTGTGACGATCACCACCTCATCCTTCCACACAGCCAGCATCGGCTTCTCGTAGCGGATATAGGAGCGCCCTTCCTCCCACATGCCGGGCGTTTCTTTCAGGGTCAGCTTGTCAAGATGGGTCTGGGCCGCATCCCGTTTGGCGTGACAGCCATAACACTGCGGCACCCATGTGGAATGGCAGGCCTCGCAGCTGACCCGTTTATGGCCGTTGAAATCGCAGACCCCAGCCTTTGGCGGCTGAAGGGGATGGACCTTGTCGCTCAGTTTGGCCTTCATCTGCCACTTTCCATCCTTGCCCACAATCGTCTCCACCGGCTTGCCCTTGCGGGTCATACCGGGCTCGGCGGAATGACACATCTCGCAGGAGATCTCCAGTTGATCCTCATAATGGGCATAACTGACGCCATCACCCATGATCTCATTGCGGGTGTGGCAATCGACACAGGCCAGTCCTTTTGTATGATGGACATCAGGGGCAATCTCCAGATAAAAGCGGGCACCCGGCAGTTGCTTTGAGCTTAAGCCCCCCTTCTCGTACGGCGTGCCGTAGCCTTCCGACTCAAAGACCCCGGTGTAGGAGATACCAATGCGCCCGGAACGATTGTGACAACGGATACAGTTGACATCCTGGACCTTTTTTATCACCAGCGGGTGAACCTTGGATTTCTCACTCCTGGCGGTATCATCAAACTCGGTCACGCCTTTGCGCACGACACCTTCCGGCATGACAAAATGGCAGGCCGAACAGCCGCCACCCTTCTCATTGAAAAAATCAGGGGCCCCGGGCAGATCATTTTTCTGTTTCCACAGATGACAGGTGGCGCAGAGCTTGCGATAATAATCGAGGGCCAGCGAGTTTTCCTTACCGGCCAGCAGTCTTTCGACAGTAAGATCCGTATCCTGGCTATCCGACTCTCCCCAATAAAAGAGGAGAGTACCGATTATACCGCGGTTGGTGGCCATCAGGGAGTTCTTGACCTTCTTGACATCAGTAGGATGACAGCCCTCAACGCCGCAGGTCTTCTCGACCACCCGCAGATCGCCGGGATTGATCACCATTCCGGCATGGGCCTTCTCCTTGTCAATGGCCATCGCATCACCGAGATGACAGGAGGCGCAGCCGATCACCCGCGGGTCATGGGCCGCGTCCAGCTTCTCCTCCTTGTGACAGGTAAGGCACATGTCAATGCGGCCACTGGTGGTAATATAGACCTGATCTGCGCGCTTGGTCCGCATCTCACGGATGACAAGCAGCAGTACCACCATGAGTACCAGAAGCAGGCCAAACTGTTGCGACAAGCGGAAAAGCTTACGCCGTGCACCTTTTTCTTCCACCAGAACCATCCTTAAACGTATCCTTTATGCTTTCTGATCTCTGCGCCTCTGGGCGAGAAATTATTTTTTTATTCCTGATAATTATGGACATTAGGATAACGTCGGCCATAGCCGAAGGCCTTGCTGGTCACCTTCAGACCCATGGGCGACTGCTTGCGTTTATACTCATTGAGACGGATCCGGCGCA
>JANZPQ010000070.1:0-13019 GCA_038040945.1 Desulfobulbaceae bacterium
TCTTTTCCTGATACTCTTTCAGCTTCGCATCGGCATCAGTGAAAAAACGCTCCGTGAAACTTTCACCATGACACTCGTTACAGACAGCTTTCATGTTAGTACGTAAATTTTCTGAACGACCAAGCAAGGGCGCATTTGGAGAGGTGAGGTCACGGGGGAGCCTCCAGGCCTGATTATGACTGTTCACAAGCCCTTTGCCGGCACCGTTCATATGGCAATAGGCACAGGTGGGAGCAACCATGTCCTTTCCTTTCAGAAACAAGCCGGGACGATCCTGGACTTCTCCTTTTGCAAGGGTTTCAAAAAGAACACTGTGCGGAGAGTGCTGGTAGATATCGCCTTCAGGATAATTCTCACCATCGTGACAACGCAGACAGGTCTCCGGTTGACGCACGGTCTGCAAAGAAAAACGATGCCCTAAATGACAACTGCTGCAGTTACCATGACTTCTGTCAGGATTAATACGCCCGGCACCCTTATTGGGCCAGGTGGCGGAATCAGGCTTGTTTTCCCCATCAACTCCGACCGTCACCCCATGACATCCTCCACACTGGGCGAAATCATCATCTTTGAACTGGGCAACAACTGGATATCGCGGGTCATCCTCTTTCATCTTCTTCAGTAATTCAAGCCCTTGCGCATGCCCGCTACTGGTATAATCACGCAACTGATCTTTATGACACTTGGCACAGTCAAAAGGAGTTACAATTGCTGAAATATAAAACCGCTCTGCATGTTTAACGGAATCCGGATTCCCCTGTGGACTGGTATGACAATCCGCACACCCGACACCCGCCCTGGCATGGGGTGATTTAACCCACTCTTCAAAAATTGCCGGAGTCTCATCCTGATGGCAATTGATACAAAACCCATTGATGCCAAAACTTTTTTTAGGATCCTTAAGCTTTAATTTTTGTTGAACAGCCTCTTGTTTTTCGTTGTTTTTTTCAAGTTGTTCACTCTTGACTAAAGGCTGCTCCCCACTAATTTCTGCAGGAGATTGAGAAGTTAGCGCTTTTTTTTCTTCTGCCTGCACCTCCGCAAGGCTCAAAGAAGACGTCGCCAGAAACAACATGCCCAGACAAAAGAAACGCAAAGAACCATTCATTTTTTTTTCTCCAAGATAAATTTACAGTCACATCAAAAAAACTACCCATCAAGCCTATGCAAATAATATGCCAGGCACACTCAAAAAAGGTTGGCTCGTGAGAACATTATTTATTTTTTAAAGTAATAAATTTACGCGAGCAAGAGAATAAGCTGCCACTTGATATCCTGCGTTCTATCGTTAGAGCCAAACCGGACGCCCATACCTTCCTGTTCTTTATGTTGCTGAAGCCGACGAGCGGGGTCAGATCACAAATTGCATTATTGCTGATCCGGAAGATAAAAACAAGAGGCACTCGTTTCATCCTATAAACCACATTCTGCTGAACAAGGCGAATCAAAATGAATGTATATAAAGTGCAAAGCATTTTTCTTTATGGTATATCTACCTTCCACTAGAGGCTCTTGCAAAATGACCACTCTGTTATTCTCGAGTGTCACCGGTATGTCATTCCTAAGTGTGTCACCGATATGTCATTCCCGAGTGTCACCACTCTGTCATTCCCGAGTGTTTTTATCGGGAATCCATTGTTGTAAATTCTGGGTATGGATTCCGGCTAAAAGCCTGCCGGAATGACAGTGGTTAAATGTGTATTTTTTCCAAAATGTCCAAAAAAATAGCACATCTTAAATGGCTGTTTACGAGGTCTGAAATAGTTCTTTCTTAAGAGCCTCTCGCACAGAGGCTCTTAAATCAACATGTTACTCTATATGAGGTGCGCTGTGTTTTCACGACTTTTTCCGTCCATTCTTTTCTGTACCCTCTTGCTTGCAGGTTGCGCTCCAGTTACTCAAAACCAGATGATGGCCAAGGGCAGTTCCCCCCTGGCTGCCCAGCAGATATTTGATCTGGTCTCCGGTAACACCTTATATACGGAGGCCATTGATTTCAATTCACATCTCTATTTCCACACGGACGGCACACTCTCGGCCCGCGGTGAATCCATGACCAGCGATGATACAGACAAAGGAGGATGGGACATTAATGGAGTAAACCAACTCTGTCTTAAATTCAAGACCTGGTATTATGGAGAGATGAAGTGCTATTCCGTTTATCCGGATAGCGGCAACAATGAATATGTGCTCTTTCACGATAACGGTGCCATCGCCTATACCGCCAAGGCCTCAAGCGGCGACTCAGCGCGCCTGTTCACGCCGCTCAGGTCAGACCAGAAAGAGACCTATCTCCGTGAGTCTCTGACTACGGGGCAATCACCTTCTTCTTCTGCACCACCTGCCGCTGCCCAAGCGACTGTTGAGCCAGCCAGCGACACCGTCTATCTTCGCGAATCCCTGGCCGCAGGCCAGGCGCCGCAAGAAACAGAAATGCCTGTTGCCTCCAGCCACACAGATGGAACCTCTCCAACTGTCTCCGATGCAGAAGTGGAACACACCGTCAAGGCCATGGCCAAGAATTGTCCAGGATGCAATCTGGATAAAAGTGACCTACGCCAGGCAGATCTTGTGGGCGCCAACTTGAAAGGGGCCAAATTGAAAGGCGCCGACTTGAGCCGGGCCAATCTGCGCCGCGCCAATCTCGAAGGGGCAAACCTCAGCGGGGCCATTCTTTTGAGCGCCAATCTGCCAGGAGCAAATCTGAAGGGCGCCAACCTCACCAATGCCGACTTCACCGGTGCCAACCTGATCCAGGCTGATTTCACCGGCGCCAAGACCGAAAATATGATCCTGACCAACGCCCACCTTGAAGGCGTCAAAGGACTGAAGTAGAGAAAATTACGAATTAGGAATTACGAATTACGAATTGTCCGATTTTTAATTCGTAATTCGTAATTCCTATTTCCTGATATTCCTAATTCGTATTTTCCTAATTCGTAATTCCTAATTCGTAATTCGTAATTCCTACAATGACCGCCGGATTCACACACCTTCACGTCCATAGTCAATACAGCCTGCTGGACGGGGCCATCCGAATTCCTGACCTGCTGGACAAGTGTAAGGAATTCGGCATGGACAGCGTGGCCATCACCGATCACGGCGCCATGTACGGCGCACTTGAATTCTACGTCAAGGCCAAGAAGGCAGGCATAAAGCCTATCATCGGCTGTGAGTTCTACATGGCGCCCGGCAACCGGACGGATCAGGAAAAAGGACATTTTCACCTTGTCCTGCTGGCTATGAATCTTACCGGCTACAAGAACCTGATGAAACTGGCGGCCATTGCCCAGTTTGAGGGATTTTATTACAAACCCCGCATCGACATGGAGACACTGGCCGTCCATAACGAAGGCCTTATCGCTCTCACCGCCTGTCTGCACGGCCAGATCCCCTGGCTCGTCGGTCAGAACAACATGGACGGGGCCAGGGAAAAGGCCAGAGAATTCCAGAAGATCTTTGGCGACCGCCTCTACTTTGAGCTGCAGGAAAACGGCATCCCCGAACAGACCCCGGTCAACATCGGGATGAAAAAGCTGGCGGCAGAGCTACAAATCAAAACTGTTGCCACCAATGACTGCCACTATCTGACCCAGGAAGAGGCCCATGCCCATGACGTGCTCCTCTGCATTCAAACCAACAACACCATAACGAATGCCAATCGTTTTAAATTTTCCACCGACGAATTTTATTTCAAATCGCCGGAGGAGATGAAGAAAAGGTTTCATCATACGCCGGAGGCCATTGCCACAAGCGTCGAGATTGCCGAGCGCTGTAATCTGGAGATAGTGTTTGGCGACTATTACTTCCCTATCTTTCCGGTAGCGGAGGGCGAAACTCTCGAATCCATGTTCGCCACCTCTTGCTGGGATGGCTTGCAGGAACGATTCGCCGCCATGCGCAAGGCCGGGTCATTCAGCCCTGCAGTGGAAAAAGAGTACCGGCAGCGGTTGACCACAGAGATTGATGTGATCTACACCATGGGATTTCCCGGCTACTTTCTCATTGTTGCAGATTTCATCAACTGGGCCAAGGATCAGGGCATCCCGGTTGGACCGGGCCGTGGATCAGGGGCGGGCAGCCTTGCCGCCTATTGCATGCGCATCACCAATATCGACCCCCTTCCTTATGGGCTTCTCTTCGAGCGTTTCTTGAATATCGAGCGTCAGGGAATGCCCGATTTTGATGTGGATTTCTGTCAGGAACGGCGCGGTGAGGTTATCAAATACGTCCAGGACACCTATGGCGGCGCCGATCATGTCGCCCAGATCCTGACCTACGGCACCATGAAGGCGCGCGGGGTGATCCGTGACGTGGGACGGGCCATGGACATCCCCTTTGGCGAGGTGGACAAGATCGCCAAGCTCATCCCCGAGCAATTGAAGATGACGATCAAGAAGGCCTTGACCGAGGAGCCTCGTCTTCAGGATGCCGCCAACAGAGATCCAAAAATTGCCGAACTGCTGCGTGTGGCCCAGTCCCTTGAGGGGCTGGCCCGCCACACCTCCACCCATGCGGCAGGGGTTGTCGTCTCGCCACGGCCCATGGTGGAGTTTCTGCCCACCTGCAAGGGAAAAGAGGGTGAAACCCTGACTCAGTATGACATGAAACATACTGAGATGACCGGTCTGATCAAATTTGATTTCCTGGGTCTCAAGACCCTTACTGTCATCGACAAGGCAATCAAACACGTCAAGGCGGACATCGGCAGCGATATCGACATTAACGCCATCCCCCTGGATGATCTCAAAACCTATGACCTGCTCTGCAAGGGCGATGCTCTCGGTGTCTTTCAGCTGGAGAGTTCCGGCATGCGTGAACTGCTGGTTAAGATGGCGCCCGAGCAGTTCAGCGATCTGATTGCTCTCGTCGCCCTCTATCGTCCCGGCCCCCTTGATTCGGGAATGGTCAATGATTTTGTCGAGACCAAGCATGGCCGGGCCACTGCCAATTACCCCCTGCCCCAGATTACATCTGTCCTTGAGGAGACCTACGGGGTCATTGTCTACCAGGAACAGGTCATGCAGATCGCCAACATCCTGGCCAGTTACTCCCTCGGTGATGCCGACAACCTGCGACGGGCAATGGGCAAGAAGATCCCGGAGGTCATGGACAAGGAGAAGGTCAAGTTCATGGCCGGGGCCAAAACGAACGGAATCCCGGAAGAGAAGGCCGAATATGTCTTTGATCTGATGGCTAAATTTGCAGGCTACGGTTTCAACAAATCGCACTCTGCCGCCTATGCCCTGATCTGCTACCAGACCGCCTATCTCAAGGCGCACCACCCTGCCCAGTTCATGGCCGCCCTGCTCTCCTGCGACATGAACAATACCGACAAGATCGTCCTCTATATCAACGAGTGTCGGGAACACAAGATCGAGATCCTGCCGCCTGATATCAATGAATCGATCTACGATTTCAGCGTCAATGATGATCGCATCCGCTTTGGTCTGGCCGCGGTCAAAAATGTTGGCGGCGCCGCCCTTGAATCCATCATTCAGGAGCGAACAGAGGGGGGAAAATACACCTCACTCGAAGATTTCTGCAACCGCATCGACTCCCGGCGCGTTAACTCCAGAGTCATTGAGAGCCTGATCAAGGCGGGAGCTTTTGATTCGCTGGGCTGTAAACGCTCGCAACTCTTTACCATCCTGCCCCAGGCCATGGAACAGGCCAAGGCAGCGCAGCGGGATCGGCAGAGTGGCCAGATGTCTCTTTTTTCTCTGGCGCCAACCACCACCCAGAAAGAGATCATCACCATCCCTCTGCCTGATATTGAAGAGTGGAGCGAACTGGAAAGGCTGGCCTTTGAGAAGGAGACCGTCGGTTTTTATATCACCGGCCACCCGCTCGATGACGCCATCCATGAGATCAGGACCGTGGTCGACACCGATATCGGCAAGCTGGCTGAATGGGGAGACGAACAGCCGGTCCGCGTTGGCGGCCTCATTCGTACCTGTAAGCTGCTGAAGAGTAAAAAAGGCGATCCCATGGCCTTCATTACGCTCGAAGATGTTCTCGATTCAGTGGAGGTGGTGGTCTTTCCGGAAACCTATTCCCGTACCCAGCACCTGTTATCGTCAACCGAGGCGGTGATCATCCAGGGGACGGTGCAGAAGGATGAACGGGGCGCCAAGATTCTCGCCGAGTCGATCGACCTTCTCCCTGAGGCCCGGGAAAAATATACCGAATCGATCAAGCTGGAGCTGAAAGCCGCGGTCATTACCAGGCAACGACTGGAGGCATTGAAAAAAGTATGCTACCAGTTTCACGGGAGCTGCCCCCTGCTGATCACTCTGCATTTTCCAGGGCGGGGCGAGGTGGACGTTGAGATCCTCAAGGATCTTACCATCCGACCATGCCATGAATTTTCCGAAAAAACCCGGGAGATTCTTGGTTACCCAGCCCTTTCTTTCAAGAAAAAACCACTCGTTGCTCCAACTCGTAAAAAGTGGGGCAAGGGGTGATATCATTTATCAATTACGAATTACGAATTACGAATTATAATGAGACCATCTTTTCATTCGTAATTCCTAATTCGTAATTCGTAATTCATTCATTATGGCATACTTCAAATTGTGGAATAACTGGACGATAGCCGGCAAGATTGGCACTGTCATCGCTATAGGGGTGAGCGCCAGTATCCTTATTATTGCAATGGGGGGAATCGGCTATCTCAAAAAAGAGTATTTGACCACCTTTGGTAAGCAGCAATTTACCACAGTGCAGGCCTTTGCCATGTATATCGATGCCGATCTGGCAAGCAAGCTGAAGGCAATTACTGTAGTGGCCAATGCCGCATCAACGGAAGACCTGCAAGACTCCTCTTCGGCCCGGAAATTTCTTTCCACGCGAGTCGGACTTGTCTCTCTCTTTGACGACGGCCTGATGATTCTCTCAGCAGAAGGGATACTCCTGGCTGAGGCGCCTTTTATTTCCCCGGAACGCCTGGGGCTAGAGTATGCTTCACATCCGTTTTTTCAACAGGCGAAAAAGAGCGGGCAGTCAGTTATCAGCGACCCCTTTTACTCCCTCAAATCTGACCGGCTGCCCATCATCGAGTTCATTGCCCCCGTTCATGACGCACAGGGAACGATCTCCGCCTATCTATGCGGTGGCCTTACCCTCACTGGTGATAACGTCCTGGGCAATATCGCCAGACACAAGGTTGGCAGCAGTGGCTATGTGCATATCTACTCCCGGGATCGCGCCCTCATCATCCATCATGATCCAAGCCGGACCATGAAAATCGATGTCCCACCCGGGGCAAACCGGCTCTTTGATCTAGCCCTGGAAGGCTTTGACCGCAGTGGAGAGACAATAAACGCCAGAGGGCTGCGCATCATAGCCTCTTTCCAGCATCTGAAGACGGTGCCATGGATCCTGGCCGTCAATCTCCCTTTACAGGAGGCTCTGGCCCCTTTTAATGCCATCCGGACACTTGTCATCGCAACGATCTCTGTTTGTGGGCTTGCTGTCATTCTTGTCAGTGCCTGGTCTCTATTCCGCTTCATTGCTCCTCTGAACCACTTCATCACCCATATGCAAAAATGCGGAGAGGAGAGTTCAGTTTTTGAACACGAAGGCGGTCCCGAAGTGACACGTCTTTCCAGCATCTTCAACCAGATGCTGACCAGAATGAAAGAGAGCCAGGCCGAACTCCGCTCCAGTGAAGAATTGCAGCGTACCCTGCTCAACGCCTCACCTGACATCATCTGCTTCAAGGATGCCGAGGGGCGCTGGCTGCTTGCCAACGAGGCCATACTTGCGCTTTTTCAACTCGAAGGCGTCGACTATCAGGGAAAAAAGGCTTCAGAACTCGCCACCTACAGCCCTTTGTTTCAAGATGCCTTGCTGGCCTTTGAGATGGTAGACGAACAGGCCTGGGAACATGTCGCTCTTCTGACAACGGAGGAGACAATCAAACTCCCTGACAAAAAAAGAACCATTTTGGAAGTTATAAAAGCGCCCCTCTTTCACCAGGACGGCAGTCGCAAGGCCCTGGTTGTCATTGGTCACAATATCAGCGCCAGAAAAAAGAATGAAGAACACCTCCGCACGCTATCTATGGCATTGGAACAGAGTCCGGTCTCTATTATCATCACGGACAGCGATGGCGCTATCGAATTCGTCAATCCTGCATTTACCCGGCTCACCGGCTACACCTCTGCCGAGGTTGTGGGGAAGAATCCTCGTATCCTCAAAACCGGCAAGACATCCCCTGAAACCTACATACAGTTGTGGCAGACCATCAGCGGTGGCAAAAAATGGGAAGGGGAATTATACAACAAAAAAAAGAATGGTGAGGAATTCGTTGAACACGCGGTGATTTCTCCCATCTTCAATCAGGAAGATACAATCACCCATTACATGGCCATCAAGGATGATATCACCGCTAGAAAGCAATCGGAGGAGATTATCTGGCAGCAGGCCAATTTTGACTCCCTGACCCGGCTTTGCAACCGCAGGCTATTCCATAATCGTTTGGAAAATGCCATCCACCATACCTTGAGAGAAAAATCGACTTTCGTCCTGATGTTTCTTGATCTGGACCATTTCAAAGAGGTGAACGACACCCTGGGTCATGACTATGGAGATCTTCTGCTCATTGAAGCCGCACAGCGACTTCAGGACTGTGTGCGTGATACGGATACCGTGTCCCGCTTCGGCGGCGATGAATTTGCCCTGCTGCTTACCAATATCAAGATTGACGTGGGCATTGACAAGGTGACGAAAAAGATCATTGATGCCCTGAATCAGCCTTTTTATCTCAAGGAGGAAGTGGCCCGCGTTTCAGCCAGCATCGGGGTCACTCTTTGCCCGGATGATGGGAACGACGTCATCACCCTTCTCAAAAATGCTGATCGGGCCATGTATCTGGCCAAGAGCGCCGGCCGTAATTGCTGGAGATCTTTCACCGATGTCAAGAAGAGCGATCAAGAAAACAGTATTGACAATGGGAGGGAAGGGTAAAAGCATGTGGAAATCCAAAGATGTCTATTTTCTTTCCGGCAGTACCGGCATCCTGGCCGAGGACCTTGGCAAATCCCTGCTCTGTCAGTTTCCTGAGATCAACTTCAATGAGGAGAAGATCCCTTTCATCCGCACTGAACAGGATGCCTGGAATGCCCGTGAACATATCCTCAGACAATCGTCTGGCCGCCATCCGCTTGTCTTTTCCACCATCATGAATCCCGAACTGATCAACATTCTTGATGCACCCGAAATTGAATTTTTTAATATCTGCGACACCTATCTTTCCCGCATGGAAGACCTGCTGGAGGCAAAACCCCTGCGGGAGTCAGGGTTTTCAAGACATCTCGATGACACCACCATGGCCAAGCGCGTTTCCGCCATCCAGTATTGCATTTCTCATGATGATGGCACCTCAACCAATGATTATGATGAGGCAGAAGCCATCCTGCTCGGGGTCTCCCGTTCAGGAAAGACTCCGGTTTCCGTTTACCTGGCCACCCAGATGGGGATCAAGACCGCCAACTACCCCCTGATCTGTGACGATTTAAACATCTATCGCCTGCCTGCGGATATTATCAGAAATAAAAAACGGGTTGTCGCCCTGTCAACGACTCCCGAGATCCTGCATCATATCAGGGAAAAACGCTACAAGGGTAGCTCATACGCCAAACTTGCCACCTGCGCTAATGAGATCAATCAGGCCCACCAGATCTTCCTTAAATATGATATTCCGATTATCATGTCTGATGGTAGGTCCATTGAAGAGACTGCGACCCAGGTTGCCCAGGAGCTGGCCATCAAGAAAATGATTGATTTACACGCGAAAAAGAAAGAGTAATCCACAGCATAAAATTTTCCTTCTCCCAATTGACACGTTAAGACAACACAGGTTTATTCCATGGCTGATTATTCAAAATTAGATCGTCCCGAAATCCTCTCACATATCTTTTACCCGCAACAGGACGAGCGTACTCCTTTGCCGCCCGGGGCCAGAGATATCTATTTTGAAGTGGAGTCAGGTGTCCGTATCGGCTGCCGTTTTTATCTCTGCCAGTGTGACGCCCCCTCCATCCTCTACTTTCACGGCAATGGCGAGACGGTCAGCGACCATGACACCATTGGCCCCCGATACAATGAGGTGGGAATCAACCTGCTGGTGACCGACTATCGTGGTTACGGCTGGAGTGACGGTCAGCCCAGCGTCACTGCTATGTTCAAGGATGGCGAGATTCTCTTTCAGGAGGCCAGAAAATGGCTGGGAGAAAACGGCTACAGCGGCGCCCTCTTCCTGATGGGCCGATCACTGGGATCAGCCTGCGCCATTGATCTTGCAGAAAAATTCTCCGATGATATCAAGGGATTAATCATCGAAAGCGGATTTGCCGACACCCTCCCCCTGGCACGCTCACTGGGAATAGACTTGAACGGCTCTGACCTCACGGAAGAAGAATGTTTTAATAACAGCGCCAAGATCGCACTTGTCACCAAACCGACATACATCCTCCATGGCGCCAGGGATCAGATAATTCCAGCTGTTGAGGCGGAGAAACTCCAATCGTTTTCCGGGGCCAAGAACAAGGAGTTTCAGGTTGTACCAGGGGCGGATCACAACTCAATCATAGCGGTGGCCGGAAAATTCTACTTTCAGGCAATCAAACAGTTTATCGACAAGATCACCGGGGCCGTAACCTGGCGTAAAAGACGAAAAACCGGTAAGCCGCTGTAAAAAAACAACATGGCCATTTGATTTGCTTGAGCGGCATAAGGAGCCGTAGCGAAATCGATATACATGGCCATGTTATTTCGCAACGGCTCCTAAACAGGAAGAAGCAGGTTGTTAGCTGGTAAGGCGGACAGGCAGTCCAATACAAATCCATACAAATTCATAGCCACCACATCTTTTTATGCAACGACCACTACAAAATCATTTTAATCCACCCTTCCTGACGATGGTGGCGCTCCTCTTTTTCATCAGCCTGAGCGGATGCGGGCCGAATTATCCTGAACATGTCCTGCCCAGCAAAAAAATGGCCCACATAGTGATAGCACCAATCGAGCTAGCGCCCGCTCCCATCAAGACAGTAAAGCCGAAGCCTCTGGCAGATCCTGAGATTGCAGCGTCTCCCGATGTGTTGCGTGTGGGCATCTCTCATGATGAGCCACCTTTTATTTACAAAAAAGATAAAAAGATACTGGGATTTGAAGGAGACCTTGCCCGACAGTTTGGGAAATTCTCCGGCAAGACAGTGCATTTTGTCAAGGTAGCAGATGGAAAAGCAACAGAAGCCCTGGAAAAAGGCCATATTGATATTATCATGCCCGGCAGGAAAATTCCCAGAGTCAAAGATGATCAGGAAACTTTCACCGACCCGTACCTGCGTGCCGGACAGATCCTGCTTGTCAGGACTCGTGATAGAGCCCTCTTTTCTACCGGGATCTACAGCCTGGAAGGTTCCGGCTTTACCTTTGGCGTCATCGGGGGAAGTGGTGGCGACCTGTTTCTCACCAAGACCATTCATGGCGTCATAATTATGCGCTTCAATACGGTTGAGGATGCTGTTGTGGCCTTAAAGGGGAAAAATATTGACCTTTTTCTCCATGATGCGCCAACGATCTGTCATTATGCCGCGATCAATAAATCGGCCGGACTTACCCCCATCCTGAACCTGGTGACGGAAGAATATCTGGGCTGGGAGATGAGAAAAGAAGACAAGGAACTGAGACAACAAGCCAATCTTTTTATCCAGCAGAGCAAGGTTGATGGCCAGTTGCAGAAGACAATCAAACAATGGATCCCCAACCTGTAATGCGGAAGAATCTCATATGAAGAATAAAGAACAAAAACGGAGTGATTATCTTTCCTGGGATGAATACTTCATGGCCGTTGCTCTGCTGTCTGCCCAGCGCAGTAAAGATCCGAATACCCAGGTGGGCGCCTGTGTGGCCAATGAACAGAACAAGATCGTAGGTGTCGGCTACAACGGTTTTCCCTGGGGCTGCTCCGATGATGTCTTACCCTGGGCACGGGAGGGGGCACATCTTGACACCAAATATCCCTATGTGTGCCATGCGGAGGTCAATGCCGTTCTTAACTCCATCTCCTACAACCTCAACAATTGCCGTATCTACGTGGGACTCTTTCCCTGCAACGAATGCACCAAGGTGATCATCCAGTCGGGGATAAAAGAGATCATCTACATGTCAGACAAATACAAGGATACAGATACGGTGCGGGCCTCAAAAATAATGCTCGATCATGCCGGGATCCCGTATCGGGAATTTAAAAGTCAGAGAAAAACGATTTCCCTTGATCTGAAACGATTATCTCAACCCTGTGATGCGTGTTGATGGTCTCGTAAAACAGATCAATGCTCATAGCCTTGAAAGGTGATATCACAGCGGCTGCCATCACTTTTTTCCAGGATCACACCCTGGCCTTCCGTAATGATACCTACCGGATAAATCTGGTGGTTGAGGGTAGTCAACAGGCTTGCCTCCAGCTCTTTTTCCCTGCCTGGACGCACCGTAAAGAGGAGCTGATAATCCTCCCCCCCTTTGAGTAAGAGATCGAGCTTCTCCTTCTCCTGAAAAAGAGCGGCGCTGTCAATGATTGATAAGGCCGGCAGTCGTTCCGCATAGAGGAGACTGCCGGTTCCGCTTTCCTGGCAGATATGGGCAAGGTCTGTTGCCACACCGTCAGAGATGTCCTGCATGGAGGTCACGCACCCACTGCAGGCAAGATACTGCCCCAGTTCAACCAGGGGCAGCGGGTTTAAGTGGGCAGCAAGCAAGTCCTGCCACTGAGGCCATTGTTCAGGACGCGCCTTTTCCTTTTTCGCTCTCTGAAACAGGGCCAGGCCGGCAGCGGCAGAGCCAAGCGGGCCGCTGACATAGACGGTATCACCGGGACGGGCGCCCGTTCGATAGAGGATCTGATTGTGCTTTGCCTCGCCCAGCACGGTGACCGAAATCACCAGTTCGCTGCCTCGCACCGTATCTCCTCCTATCAAGAAACATCCATATTCAGCCAGGATGGCAGAAAC
>JANZPQ010000071.1:0-13462 GCA_038040945.1 Desulfobulbaceae bacterium
CTCTGGGCAATTATATCGGCATTGCTGAATCTGCTAATGATATCTACGGCAAGATTCTTTCCGTTTCGGATCAGTTGATGTTCCGTTATTATGACCTGCTCAGCGATCTGGCAACGGATGATGTGGCCGCCCTGAAGAGAGAAATGGAGAGCGGTGCCCGCCATCCCAAGGAGATAAAAAAACAGCTGGCCCGGGAGTTGACTGCCCGTTTTCATTCAGAGGAGGCGGCGCTGCAGGCAGAACAGAATTTTGAAAAGGTCTTCCAGAAAGGCGGTTTGCCTGATGATATCATGGAGAGACAGATCGCGGCTACCGACGATATATGGCTTCCGCAGTTGCTGGTTGATGTCGAGCTGGTTGCCTCTACCTCTGATGGGCGGAGAATGATCAAACAGAATGCTGTGTCTCTCGATGGAGAAAAGGTGACAGATGTCAATGCGGTGGTGAAGCCGCAAGGTGAGGTGCTGCTCAAGGTGGGCAAGCTGCGCTATTGTAAGGTCTGTTTCCGTTAAGAAAAAGTTGAAAGGTGAGAGTGTAAAAAGGATTGTGCCCTGTTCAGGGCACAATCCTTTTTTTTTGAGGCAGAAATGAGGGGGGTGTAATCAGTTGATGCTTGTCTTCTGCTCTGATCCGGCACAGTCGACACAGAGGCCGGTAAATTCGATGTGATGGCCAAGGATCTGATAATGGCAGGCCTGGGCCGCCGTCTCATTGATATCCTGCTGGACGGCAATGTTAATGTCATCGACCTTGCCACATTCCAGGCAGCGAACATGGTAATGGGGTTGAATGGTGGCATCAAAACGTTTCTGGGTACCGCCTACTTCCAGTTTGTGGATCATTCCTGTTTCTGCCATCAGTTCAAGATTTCTGTAGACAGTTCCCAGGCCAATACGAGGAAGGCGTTTACGGACCATGTCATAGACTTCATTGGCTGTTGGATGGGAGGTGACCTTTACGAGTTCTTCAAGAATAATTTGTCGTTGGGTGGTGAGACGCATAGGGGCTAGTTCTTGCATAACGTTTCCTGTTTCTGGTGAACCTATAAGGTGAGAGAAATTATTGCATAATAATATATATCAAGTTGGAGAGAAAGACAATGGAGAAAAAAAGTTTTTGCCTTCCAGCGTGGCAGAGAGCTCTCTGTGCGTGAGCCCTGCTGTTTTTCATGAGAGAAAAGGATTGAAATAGCCAAGGCGGAGGGCGGGGAATCGTTTTTGTAATGTAAGCAGCCAGGTGCGCATGCCCAGAGGAGGTTCGGTCGGATGAAAGTCGAGTGTCTGCAGATACCATTCAGGATCCATGTTCAGATTGCGAAGCTGGATCAGGTCGGGGCGGCAGGATTCAACCAGGTGTGAGAGGGCTTCAAACTCTTCGATGGAGTCTGTCACCCCGGGCTGGATAAAATAGTTGAGAGAGACAAAGCGATCCGCCTCTTTCATGATCCTGATGGATTCCTTAACATCGGTCAGGGTAAAGCCGTCAGGCCGGTAGTATCGACTGTGGTACACCTCCTGGGCTGAATTCAGGCTGACACGCAGGCTGTTCAGTCCTGCCCTGGCCAGGAGTTCTATAGACTGTGGCAGGCTGGCGTTGGAGTTGAGGTTGATGGTCCCACGTGCCGTTTTCTTACGGATACGTTGAATGGCTTCCTCAATAATCGGGGCCTGGAGCAGAGGTTCGCCTTCACATCCCTGGCCAAAGCTGACGATGGCATCCTCTGCCGTTTGCAGATGGGGTATGGCCACTCCGGCGATTTCCCGGGCGGTAGGAACAAAACGGATACGATCCTGGGTCGCCGAGCAGGAACCGGCAGGTTGCAGGGAGATGCAACCGACACAGCGAGCATTACAGATGGGGGAGGTTGGGAGGGGGGCTTCCCAGCGGCCAAGGAAATAATTACGGGCCGCAGGGCAGCCGTAGGTCAGGCAACACTTGCCTAAATGCTGCACCAGCCTGTTCTCATACTGTTCTTTCAGTTTTTCGCGGGTCTTCCTATTGATTTCCGCCTGGTCAAACTGGCAGAAATCCTGACGTTTGTCCGGGTCACTGCGAAAGGCGGCGACCCAGAAACGCCCCTGGTGCCAACCCACGGCCGTATAGGCAAAGAGCGGCAGGCGCGGGGGGGTGCCGCCTTGTGTTTGATAGGCACTGTTAAAGATGGCAGTGTGTGCCGGAGACATGAAGGCGGCGACGGCCTGCACAGCTCTTCCTGGTTGATAGGGATCTTCTTCCAGGAGCAAGGGCTCAGCGCTTTCCTTGCTGCAACCCACGGGTAAACGGCCTGGGAGGACAAAGAGCTCGCTGCCTTCAGGCAGGGGGATCAGGTCTTCAATGCTAGGTTGGAAAAGACTGCCGCCACTCATGCCGGCCATGGTGAGGCCGGGAAAATCAGTGATGTTGCCCTGGGGATCGGCGAAAACCAGCGAAGGAAGGGCGTCTGGATGGATCACTGGGGGCGCAGTGTCTTGAAAATAGAATCTGTGGTCAGGTAAATCTCCAGATCTTCACCGTAAATGTCTTGAATTGCTGAGTGGTTGATCAGGTCTTCTATAATGAATTGGGTAAGATAGAGGCTGATGATGTTTGGGTCCGGCACCAGGGTCCGCACAGGGGCTATCTTCAGCTGGATATCAAAATCTTCCAGATTGGCCAGTTTCTTGAGCTGATCCTCGAGGGTGTCGTGCAGGCTTTGTACTGAAGTGGTCTCGACGATTCCTTTGTCGATCAGTCGTTGTACCAGTTTGGCGGCAAGTTCGTCGGCATTTTCTCTGGCCTTTTGGAACATGAAGCGTCGTTCCTGCTCCCGTTTGCGATCGATGCTTCGTATCGTTTTGTCTGTGGTGTTATTGGGGCTGATATGAGCTTTCATGGTAAATCTCCGGTTAGCGAACTTTGAGAAAAGAGGCGCAGGGATGAGTGTCTGGCTCTCTTGCTTGTATACGATGTAACTATTTGCATAAAAACCCTGGCAAAAGAAGAAAGAGGGTTTATGAAGTTTGTCGAAGGAGATCGTCCCGGTGGGGAGCGAACCAATCATTGTTTATATTTTCACAAAGGATAAAGAGTAGAAATCTACTGCATCTGCACTAATCTTCCAATAAAAAACTAGACCGTTTTCATAAAATACCAGCATCATGCTGATGGGAAACAAACTCTATGAAGAGCTGGTATCTCGTCATTCCGTCATGACCACCGGTCGCTTTTGCACTGTTCATGGTGCCTGCGACACCAGCCAGTTCACGGGCATCGTGACGAAATGGTTGGATAAATAGATGTTTTTTTGTAACGCTCCCTTAGCCGTTACTGTTGTAGAGACTGCCAAAGTGGCGCATTTCTTGTTGTTGCTGTGTGGGCAGGTTTAAGTCATATTTTGTCAGATATTCAGCCGCCATACGATGGGTGTTGAATATAGGAATATTCAGGGCGAGGTTCATGACCGCCTTATCAAGAAAGGCAGAGTCGTTGCCGCTCTGATAGAATTCCTTGAGGATGGTCGGCAGGGCTTGGTAAAATGAGGAGGAGTCTTCGCTGTAGAGCAGTGTTTCCGGTGCTTCGCTGAGGTCGGCCTCTGCAACAGGTCCTTCGAGACCAAATTTCCATCCGGTCTGACCATTGTGATATCCTTCAGCCCACCAGCCGTCCATAATGGAGATATTGGGGACACCATTCATGGCAGCCTTCATGCCACTGGTGCCGGAGGCCTCCAGAGGACGTTTGGGGCTGTTGAGCCAGGCGTGGACGCCTGCAACCATCATTTTGGCAATTTTCATATCATAGTTGGGGATAAAAATTAAATTTGCCAACCCTTTGCTCTTCTGATGCAGTTCTTTCTGGTAGCCCAGGATCAGTTTAATGACAGATTTTCCGGGTTCATCGGCCGGGTGGGCCTTGCCGGCAAAAATAAAATTTATGGGCCAGTTATTGCTTACCACGATCTCGCAGAGTCTGTCTATATTGTCAAAAACCAGATCCGCCCGCTTGTAGGTGGAAAATCGTCTGGCAAAACCAAGAGTGAAGGTCCTGGGGTTCATGCGGGTTGTATGGTCAATGAGAGAAGAGAAGAAATTGGGGGGGTCGATCCACGTTTCGAGTTTCTGGTTCCGATGCTGGATGAGCATGGTGTTGATGAAATCGAAGAGGATCGTCGTGTCTTTTTCCCAGGCCTCACTGAGCAGGCTGCGAAGCTTCTGGTCGTGGACCAAGGGTTCAAGTTTGGCAAAAACGCCTGGGTCGTGCTGCCAGTTGTCCAGTGCTGGAAAGCGGTTGAAAACTTCGGCCCTGGCGTCACTGATCCAGGTCAGGTGGTGGACGCCATTGGTGATGGCGGAGATCTTTTTGGCAAACTGGGGAAACTGCTTGCGGGTAACATCCCGATGCAGCCTGCTGACACTGTTGGCGGCCCTGTTCACCTTCATGGCCATGGTTGTAAAGTTATACGAATTGGGGTTTTCCTCGTCGTGGGCCAGGAGGTCAAGGAGCCGTTGACAGGATTTATGACTGATTCCCGCGTAAAGTGATTTTTCAAAACGATCATGTCCGGCTTTGACGGGTGTGTGAATGGTGTAGATTGTATTGTGGGCAACCTTGTCACTGGCTTCCATGACCTGCTGGTCAGTGGCCTTGGTGAAGTCAGGATGGCCGATGCTCCTCTGCAGCTCTTCGCTGATCAATTGCAGGATGGCAATGACACCGTGTTGTTCGTTCAGATGGAATGTTTTTGAAGTAATCCCAAGTGCTTGTAAGACTGGAATGATCCCGGAACCGAGCATGCGCCTTTGCAGGGCCTTTACCATGGAGGATTCTGCGTTGTAGAGCTGGCTGGCGGCATTTTTTAATGGCCCTGGTGTCTCTGGCAGGGAGAAATCAAGGAGGATCTCCGGGATAAAGAAGTCAAGGGAATGACTGAGCTCCATCTTCATCCAGACCTGGGCTTCTATTATTATGATTTGATTCTCTTCGTTGTAAAAGGGGAGCTCGATGTGCAGTGGTTTCTCCGGATTCTGAGGATCGTGTAAGAGATAGAGTCCGTGAGTGGCCTCGGGCTGCCATTTGACTGTCTGGCAGATCTGACCCACTTTTGAGTCGACGATCTGGGAAAAGTATCCCTGGCGAAAGAGGAGGCTGATGGCGATCGCGGGGATCTTGCAATCAGCAAAACTTTTAAGGGTGTCACCTGCCAGAACCCCAAGGCCGCCGCTGTAGGTAGGTATTTTTTCAGGTCCCTGGAAAAGTTTTTTGATAAAGCCCTTCAGCTTGTTGTCCATTGAGCTGGTGCGTTCAAGGTCGATCAACCGTTGTTTTACCGGATTGTAAACATCAGGGTCGGCGCCGATTTCCATTGAGATGTAGACGACGGAGTTTCCATCTGGGTGGGTCAGATTGGCCCAGACCTCATTGAGTACGCTTTGGTGGATACCAAAAAAAGTACCAAATTGATTGGAGGCAATCAGGGTGTGAATATTGGCGGCCGTAATGCTATGGTTTGTATGGGGCATGACGTGAAGATCTCTTTGTAAGTTCTTGATATTTTATATGATTTAAGTCAATTTGTCTGGGCCGTTTTTAACGGAATGGGCACGCCGGCATGATTCGTCCATAGCAGAGTGCGGGGCAACTCTCTATCTCTATATGTAGAGGTTTGAGACGTAATTTTCAACAAAAAACAGTTTTGTCCAAAAATGATAAAGAAGACCAGTTTCATTTTTTATAAAGGAGGTGTATAGTCTCACGATAGTGTACGAGGGTCCTTTTTTTTTGGGCATATAAAATAACAAATTGCCGTATCAGGTGCGTGTGATGAACAAAATGCAGAATGTGTTGTCCGTTGTCCTTGGCTTGTTGATGTTGACTCTTGTTGGTTGTGCTGATAAGGGCAAAACCGGTGATGAGATGAAAGGCGGGCAGGAAGGCGCCGTGGGTACTCAGGAGTCACTGGACTCAGAGCCAATTGGTATTATGGAAGGTCGTACCTCTGGACCCATGGTCCCTCTCTATTTTGATTTTGATTCCTCTGCAGTTCGTCAGGATCAGGCGGGCCGCATGGATGGGAATGCCGAATTCTTGAAATCGAAAGCCGTTTCTATCAGGATTGAAGGAAACTGTGATCCACGCGGTACCCAGGAGTATAATATGGCACTGGGTGAGCGTCGCGCTCTCAGCGCTCAGAAATACCTGGCGGATAAGGGTGTTGCTAAAGAGAATATGACCACCATCAGTTATGGTGCTGAGCAGCTTTTATTGCAAGGCCATGATGAGTTGTCCTGGGCTCAGAACAGACGTGCTGATTTCGTAATAGTTAAATAACTCGTTGGTCTACATTGATATCGTTTTCTGGGATTTCTGGATGTCAACAATAAGTTCCAGAGAGTCCAGAAAATGTTTGAAGAGAAAGAAAGAGGAGAAGAGATGACTTTAAGGACTGTGTTTTTTACAGGATTATTTTTGGCTGTGATGAGTTTTGCTGGCCAGCAGGTCTCTGTCGCCAATGCGGCAGAAGTCAAAATAGGCGTAATGAATGTTCAAAGGGTGCTTGTTGAATCTGTTTCTGGAAAGGCAGCCAAGAATATGTTTGAGGCCAAGGCAAAAGAATTGAAAGCAAAGTTTCAGGCTGAAGAAAATTCTCTGGTTGCCATGCAGCAGGAGATTGAAAAAAAGAGTTCGGCCTGGAGTGCAGAGAAAAAAGAGTCCGAGGTTCGCGAGTATCAAAAGAAAGGGCGTGAGTTTCAGGTGAAGACCGAGGACGCCCGCTTTGAGCTCAAACAGTTACAGGACAAAGAGCTGGACCCTATTTTGAAGACTATGCAGACAGTTGTTGATGCCTATGGTAAGAAGAACGGCTATACCGTTATTCTTGATTCCAAGATTGGAGTTCTTTATTCTAACAACGCTATTGATGTCAGCGCTGATCTGACCAAGGCGCTTGATCAGGCAATGAAAAAGTAATTTTTTTTCAGATATGTGCCTGGCACAGTCGTATGTGTGCGAAAAACGATGCGAGGGGACATGACACCTTTCGCGTCGTTTTTTTGTTTAGGTGCCGTTAAGGCTTGAGCAAGTCTTTTTTTGCTTAAGCCTTTTACGGCACCTTATGCCGCATCCAAGAAACAGCAATCCTTACTGCTGTTTCTTGGTGTGGCGTCTGGCAAGTCACATCTGCCGGCGTCTGGTTGATAACATACCAGGAGCCTGCTGGTTGCCTACTGGTAGAGAAGCGTTATGCAACCCCTTGAATTTATAAAATTTACTCCGAAGACGAATTGCGGGGAATGTGGCTATGCCGCCTGTCTGGCATTTGCTGCGGCGGTGACTAAAGGCGGAGAGGAGCCGGGGAAGTGTCCCTATGTGGACTTGAAACGTCTCGGTGATGAATTCTCTAGGGCAGAGCGGGGAAAAGGCGGATTGTCGGGTGTTGCCGGGCTGCTGGATGACAAAGACATGGCCCTTGTCGCTCACTTGAAAAGCAAGGTGAGGGAGGTGGACTTTTCTGCTGCCGCGCCTGCGCTGGGATGTGACTGGTCAGGTCCGGAAACAGATTGCCTGCACTTCCGTTATCTCGGACGTGATGTTACCCTCTCCGCTGAGGGGATGTCTGTCGCTGGCCATGAGCTTGAAGATCCACGTGATCAGATTTTGCTCTACAATTATGTTTATTATGGTGGCGGCGATGCCGGTACTGGAGAATGGGTGGGGATGGAATCTCTGCCGAATTCCATTTCCAAGGTGCGCACCCTGCGGGTCTATTGCGAGGAGCGGATTGCCGGCCATTTTTGTGGAAGAGAGGTCGTGCTCAGACAGTGTGCTGCGAAAATCGATGCAGTACCAAGAAATGAGCTGGAACAGAGTTGTACCGCAGCCTTTCAGGTAGCGGTTTTGCCGCGCCTGGCGATCGTCCTGCTTTTCTGGGATGAAGAGCCTGAAGACGGCTTTCCTCCCAGGGTCAAGGTCCTGTATGACAGCAATGTATTGAGTGTCCTGGATATAGAATCACTGGTTTTTGCCTCGGAGCGGATGGCCGAGCGCTTAGTGGAGTTGAGTGGATATGAATAGCCATTTAGTGAAATATGTACCGAAGTTTGCCGGCAGCAGGATTCTGGTGATCGGTGATATTATCGTCGATCATTTTATCTGGGGCACTGTCAGCCGGATCTCGCCCGAGGCGCCGGTGCCGGTGGTGAATGTGACCCGGGAAGAGATGCTGCTCGGCGGTGGCGCCAATGTCCTGCATAATATCTATTCCCTTGGCGGGGAGGCTGTGCTGTGTGGTATCATCGGTAATGATGACATGGGTGGCCGACTGCGACAATTGCTGACTGATCTTGGCACTTCCACTCAAGGGATTGTTATGGGGAGAAGGCCAACGACGGTGAAGACACGTGTGATTGCCCAGGGGCAGCAGGTGGTGCGTTTTGATCGTGAGCAGACAGGGATCCCCTCGGAGCAGACCAGCAACGCTATCCTTTATTTTATCAGCAACAATCTTGCTGATTTTGATGTGGTTATTGTCTCTGATTATTATAAAGGAGTTATCTCGCAGGCGCTGATGGGCTCGCTGCTGCAGAGGGTACGGGAGGTCGAGCAGGAAAGTGGTCGACGGATTCCGGTTGTGGTTGATCCAAAACCTGAGCAACCGTCCAGGTTTGTAGGGGCAACCATTATCACCCCCAATCATCTTGAGGCTGAAAAGATGTCAGGCATGCAGATCACGAGCGAGCAGGAGCTGATCCGGGCGGCAGAAATCCTGCGGGATAAGTTTTCCTGTGAGGCGGTGTTGATCACCCGCAGTGAGGCGGGAATGTCCCTGCTGGAGTCCGGCCAGGATATCGTGACCATCCCTACCATGGCTCGTGAGGTTTTTGATGTCACTGGCGCCGGTGACACGGTTATTGCCACGCTTGCCCTTGGTCTTGCGGCCGGGGCCTCTTTTACCGAGGCGGCAACCCTTGCCAATGTAGCGGCGGGGATCGTTGTCGGCAAAATCGGAACGGCAACGGTGAGCAGTGCAGAGATTCTGGCTGAGCTTCACGGAGAGCATCTTTGAAAATAAATGAGGGGATAATGGCTTGTAAGAGTATGACCGGTTTTGGCCGTGGTGAGGCCCAATCTGGCGGTCGGGTATGGATGGCGGAAGTCCGTTGTGTCAATAATCGTTATCTTGATCTGAAGATCAAGCTGCCCCATGGCTATGCAGCGCTTGAGGAACGGGTCCGCAAAAAAGTGGGCACCTTTCATCAGCGTGGTCGAGTTGATCTGCTTCTCGCTGTGAGTGGCGACTCTGCAGATCTGGTGAAGATGCATGTCAACAGGGAGCTGGTCAAGGGGTATAGGCTGGCCTTTGCCGAGATTGCGCAGGAGCTGGGTGTGGAGGCGTCAGCAGATCTGGCCTTTGTGGCCTCTCGCCCCGAGGTCCTGATTCAGGAACAGCAGGGAGAGGACATGGAGGCTGTCTGGCCACATCTGGAGCAGGCCCTTGAACAGGCCCTTGTTGCCTGTGAAACCATGCGCCTGCAGGAAGGAGCGGCCATGGTCCGGGATCTGTCGGCCCGTCTGCAGCTCTTTACCCAGACTTTAGAAAAGATTGAGGTCGGAATTCCGGAACTTCTCAGGCAGCGGCAGCAGGTCCTTGGAGAACGGTTGCAGAAACTCCTGGGCAATGTGCAGCTTGATGAGCAGCGCTTATGTCAGGAGGTGGCAATCCTGGCCGATAAAACCGATGTCACGGAGGAGATTGTCAGGCTGCAGAGTCATATCGGCCAGTTTCACTCCTTTCTGACAGAGAAGGAGGCTGTTGGCAGGAAACTCGATTTCCTTCTCCAGGAGTTTCTGCGTGAGGTCAATACCATTGCCTCCAAGATCAATGATGCGGCCATCGCCTATCTCACGGTTGAGTTGAAGAGTGAACTGGAGAAAATGCGGGAGCAGATTCAGAATATTGAGTAGCTCTTGACTAGAGTGAAGGAAAGGTGACCATCAGTGAAGCTTCTAAATGTAGGTTTTGGTAATACTGTTGCCATTGAGCGGATTATAGCTGTTATTAATGCCGGATCTTCACCGTCCAGGAAGTTGAAAGAACTGGCCAAACAAGAGGGGAAACTTCTTGATGTGACGGAGGGCAGGCGGACCCGTTCCATGTTGATTATGGACTCCAACCATCTGATCCTCTCCTCGGTGCAGCCCGATACCATTGGCCAGCGCCTGGCCGCGCTCGAACAGGAAACGCATCTTGCAGAATATTATCAGCCGCGTAAACAGGAAAAACAGGAAAAGTCATGACCACAGGAAAATTATTTATCCTCTCAGCACCCTCCGGGGCTGGCAAGACCACAGTGTTGAAGAGGGTGATGGCGGATTTGCCGGGTCTGGCCTTTTCCGTCTCTCATACCACACGGCTGCCGCGGGCAGGGGAAGAGGACGGGGTTGATTATCATTTTGTCAGTCGTGGCCAGTTCGAGGCCATGCGGGAGCAGGGCGTCTTCCTGGAATGGGCCGAGGTTCATGGCAATCTCTATGGAACCAGCAGACCGGCTGTGCTGGCTCAACTTGAATCCGGCCTGGATGTCGTGCTCGATATAGATGTCCAGGGTGCAGCGATTCTGCGTAATTCTGCGGCCATCCCTGCTGCCTCTCTTTTTATTGCTCCACCCTCTTTGCAGGAACTTGAACGACGTCTGCGTGGTCGGGGAACCGACAGTGAAGAGACGATTCTGCTTAGATTGAAGAATGCCAAGGTAGAAATGCAGGCAGCGCTTGACTATGAGTATCTGATTGTCAACGCTCGTCTGGAACTGGCCATTGATACCCTGAGGGCCATTGTTATTGCCGAGCGCAGTCGGGGCCATCGTCTGCCGACAGGGAAACCCATTGAGATATTGAGTGAGCTATGAAAGAAAAGAAGGGTGAAAGAGCTGGTCAGACTCGCACGATCCGCATGGATGAGGATCTGCTCTGGGGAACGCATCCCGTGTATGAGGCCCTGCAGCAGGAACCGGAGAGGATCACTGAGGTCATCCTCCATAATGATCGCAAAGGTCCCAAGCGGGAAGAGATTATTGATCTGGCCAAGGGGGCCGGGATAAAACTCTCTTTTGTCTCCTCGATTCAACTGACCGGCCCTGATGCGGCCCAGGCCCGTCATCAGGGAGTGGTGGCCAGGACCAGCCAGGCACCGCTGGTCCCCTTTGATACCCTGCTTGCCAACTTTGCGGCAGCAGTTGAACGAGGTGAGTCGCCCCGTCTTATTGTCCTTGATTCCATGCAGGATCCCCATAATCTGGGAGCAATTATCCGTTCAGCCCACGCCGCAGGTATGGGTGGCGTCTTGATCACCAGAGAGCGTTCCGCCCCCCTCGGCGGCATTGCGGCCAAGTCCTCTGCCGGGGCCATTTCCCATATCGATATCTGTCAGGTGGTAAACTTGGCGACTGCCCTGCAGAAATTAAAGAAGGCCGGGGCCTGGATCTTTGGGGCGGTAAAGGATGAGGCCGCCCAGTCAATCTATAAGACAGATTTTAACCTTCCGGCCTGCGTGGTCGTCGGCAGTGAGGGGCAGGGGATCAGGCCCCTGGTGCGCCAGCAGTGTGATGTGTTGATCTCTATTCCTATGGAGGGGAGTCTCGATTCCCTCAACAGCTCTGTGGCTGCCGGGGTGATTGTTTTTGAGATGCTCAGGCAGAGAAATTTATAAGTTGCAGCGCTATGTAACTTTTAGTTTGTTCAGAGAACCTCGTGTAAGATCGCCGGCAGGTGTGACTTGCCAGGCGCCACACCCAAGAAACAGCGGTAAAGATTGCTGTTTCTTGGGTGCGGCATAAGAGGCCGTAGATAAAGCAAGCAAGAAAAAGACCTTGCTTGCTTTATAACGGCCTCTAAGAGTTCAGTATCATACCTGTTGCCTTTTTATCGCCCCTTTTTGGCAGCAATCTTTGCCTGGAGCAAGGCCCCCAGGCTGCCGACAGCCTCGTCCTGTTTTTTGCCCGACTTCTTCTCCGCGACGAATTTCTTATATTCGTCCTTCTCTGCCGTCTCTTCTGTCTCGCTGCTGACATAATCGGTGGGAGCCAGACTGATCCTTCTGGTCTCATTGTCGATTCCCTCCACCTTGACCTCAACCTCCTGTCCTTCCTCCAGCACCTCACGTGGGTGATTGATGCGGCGTCCTCCGCCGAGTCTGGAGATGTGGATCAGGCCGTCAATGCCCGGGGCGAGGGTGACAAAGGCTCCAAAGGTGGTCAGGCGGGCTACTGTGCCGCTATGGACAGACCCCTCGGTAAAACACCCCTGTACAGCATCCCAGGGGTTGGGCTGGGCCTCTTTGAGGCTCAGGGTGATGCGTCCTGCCTTCCAGTCCAGTTTTTTGATCACCGCGGTGACCTCCTGGCCCACGATGAGGTGCTCGTTGATATCCTCCACGCGGCTCCAGCCGATCTCTGAGATCGGGATCAGGCCGTCTACGCCGCCAATATCGACGAAGGCCCCAAAATCACGGATGGAGCTGATTGTGCCTTGCACGCTTGCGCCTTCCTCAAGGCTCTCCTGCAGGGCCTCTTTCTGTCGCTCCCGTTCCTGCTCTAAAAGGGCCCTGGCTGAAACGACTATGTTACGGCCATTTTCTTCAAAGCGGGTGATGAGGAAGGTCATGTGGCGGCCTATGTACTCAGCTCCGGCATCATCAACCCGGTGCAGTCCCATCTGGGAAAAAGGGCAGAAGGCGCGGACCGAGCCGCCAATGGTGATGTCAAAACCACCCTTGATCTCTTCCTTGACCAGACCTTCAACCGGAATAGCGTTGCGCCAGGCCTCTTCGAGGTGAGTCGTGTTTTTGCCACCGCCCAGTTTGATGGTGAAGAGCTTTTCTCCGCCGGTGGATTTGAGAAAATAGACGTCCACTTTATCACCAATGGCAGCCGTCAACTCGCCTTCTTTATTCATTACTTCAGAGCTGTTGAGAATCCCTTCATTCTTGCCGCCAACATCAAGAAAGACCGAGTGTCCGCTGATGCCGACAATGGTAGCAGTTATTTTCTGGCCTGGTTCCAGGCGGCTCAGGGTTTTGGCTGAATTTTCCTGGAAAAGATCGGCAAAGCTTTCTTCGTTTGATTCCTGATTCATGGGGTAAGGCCTTGTCTAGATGTTTGATATAACTATGAGAGAATAAAAAATGATATACTACCATCAAAAAGAAAAAAATTAAAAACAAAAAGAGGCTCAGGGGGCGGAGACCGGAATCGCCAGGGCCAGGATCCGGCTTCCTTCTTGGAAGAGAATACGTTTTGTGCTCAGCTCGAGCAGGAAATCGTTCAGGGCCTTTGGCTGGATTGTCGGAAATTGTCGGGCCAGCTCTTTTTGCTCCCTGATCGTCTGACAGTAGAGATAGATTGCCCTTGAGGTCCCGCGCAGTCGGTGGTGCAGGCAGGGGCCATTGATCTGTTCCTGGCGGATAATGAGAAAGGAGCCGCCGTCCCGG
>JANZPQ010000072.1:0-5182 GCA_038040945.1 Desulfobulbaceae bacterium
CAGAAGATCGATGTCCAGGATGCCTCATGCCATATCGCCCTGGAGGCCGATTCTTTTTTTTATCGCAATCTGTCGCTGCCCTTTACCGACAGTAAAACCATTAACAAGATCCTGCCCCTGGAACTGGAAGAGAATACCCCGGTAAAAATAGACAACCTGCTCATTGATTCAATGATCGCCAGGGACGACAAACAGAAAAGCCGGGTCATCGCCGCCATGATTGACCGGGAACTTCTGACAACACAACTCGCAACCTTGCAGGCACTGGGGATTGACCCGCAAACGGTGACTATTTCCGCCATCCCGACCGCCCTTCGCCTTGCCCACACCCCTGGCCTCCCTGCAGATTTTCTGCTCCTCAATATCGATCTGCAACGGGCAACACTCATTCTTGTCCAATCAGGTCACATCACCCTGATCCGGCCGCTTGTTTTTGACCCAGGCCTCCAGTCCGGATTCCAGATTGATCAGGACAGCCATGCTATCAAGGCTTTTCGGCCCGAAAATATTGATGACACCTTCCAGGCATTGATCACCGCCATTCGACAGACCCTGCAATCGATATTCCATACCCATGAGCTTGCCGTTTACCTGAGCGGGCCCGTCGGCTCCCTGACAGGAACAGCAGACCGGATACAGGCCGGACTCGGCGGCCTCTGCCGGAGCTGCGCTCCGGCGGCTGCCGACCCATCAGGGCAATTTGTGCCGCAATTCGTGCCGCCCGTTGACGAAAAATGGCTGTCCGGCATCATGGACGATTGTGTCAACCTTGGCTGGCAGATAACAAAGAACTGGAAGAGCTTCAACTTCCGCAAGGAGGCCTTTGCCACCAAAAAATCATTCACCGACAGGGCACTGGCCATTGCCATCACTCTGCCTCTGATCTCCGCTGCCCTGTTGGCAATGATATACCTCTGGGTCGATTATCGCAGTTTACTCAAAGAACAAAACGACCTCAACGCTCAGGTCCGTGCAGTCTTTACTGAAACCCTGCCGGAAGTAACCAGGATTGTTGATCCCATCCAGCAGCTCCAGGTCAAAATCCGCGAGACCAGACAGAGCTCCATGGGCAAGGATACTGGCCTGCCCGCAATCACCATCCTCGACATCCTGGCCGAGATCTCCGTAAACATCCCCAAATCGCTGGATGTCCGTCTGGCGCGCTTCGTGGTGGATGACAGCGGCTTGCGACTGAAGGGCACAACCGACACCTTCAACACCGTGGACGCAATCAAGAAAGGGCTGGAGCAGTCTCCCGCTTTCAACAGTGTTGAAATCAGCGCCGCCAATCTTGATCCCAAAAGCTCAAAGATCCGGTTTGAGCTGAAACTGACCATGAGAGGCGCCTGATCCATGACGATTTTGACTGTGCAGAAGGCCATCCAGACTGTTCTGGGCAGGACGGGGTTGAACAAACTTGACAAAAGGGAAAAACGTATTGTTCTGGTCGGCGGCGCCTTCCTCATCTGTTTTACTCTTTTTCAGCTTGCCGTCTCTCCCCTGCTTACATCCCGGCAACAGACACAAAAAACGCTGATCCAAAAGAAAAAAGATATCACCCAGATGCGGCAACTCCAGAAAGAGTATCAGAATTTACAGGGCCAGGCGCTCGACATCCAGAACAGGTTGCAAAAAAGAAGCCCCTCGTTTACTCTCTTTTCATTTATTGAAGAGCAAGCCACAAAGGCCGATGTCAAACAACGGATCAACTCCATGACCCCTTCAACCTCGGAGGGAGAAGGAGTCATGCAGGAGTCTCGGGTTGATCTCAAACTTGAGCAGATCTCTCTGCGGCAACTGGTGGCATTTCTACAGCAGATTGAATCGACAGACGATGCCGTCGTGATCAAACGCATCTCTATCCAGGAAAACAGTAAAGCAGAAGGCGTGCTCGATGCGGTGATGCAGATCATAACATTTACTAAGAAATCGTGACCATGACCGTTTCTCAAAAAACTTTCTGGCGTTGGCCGCTGTATTTCATCTATGCCCTGTTTATTATCACGCTCTTCCTCTATCTCCGTTTTCCGACGCAAGAGTTCAAAACCTTCTGCACGGATCTCATCTCTCAGCATCTCCCGGGCTATGAGAACTCCATCGAGTCGTTGCACTATCGGTTTCCACTGACCCTTGTGGTCCGCAACCTGCAACTGCAAGCCCGAAGCAATACGGCCCAAGAAACCTTTGCGATGCAACAAATCAACATCACCCCGGACCTTGCCGCTCCAGGAACAAACTTCTCACTCGCCATCACCGCCTACGGGGGAACACACCGGATTCTCCTGGAGCTGGATCGTGCCGACCTCACATTCACCATGCCGAAAATAGAGATCGAGGCGCTTGACCTGACAAACCTGTCCAGGCTGAAGACACAGACCGGCCGCACCATAACCGGCCTGTTCACCGACCAGGGCAGCTATGCGGGACAAATAGGCCAGGATATCTCCCTGGGCGTCGGGGAGGGCTCTGCCCAGCTCACAGGCGGCACCTTTGAGCTGCTCGAGACAATTCTTTCCCTGAACAGTATTGATCTCAAAAAGGGCGAGGCGCTCTTTAAACTGCAGGATCAGAAGCTTCTTCTCAGCAACGGAAAGTTCAATGGCAAAGAGATGACAGGGACATTTTCAGGTCAGATCTCTTCGCTTAATTCAAAAGTTGCGGCCATGCAGCTTGAGATGACAGGCGCCTTGACTCCTTTGCCCGCCCTGACAGAAAAGAGCGGGCAGGCCCAACCATTATTACGCCAGTTACAACAGAAGCAAGCGGGCCTTCCCTTTAAACTGAAAGGAACAATCAGCAAACCCGTCTTTCTCTTTGACTCATAGCCATGCATGATAGAATGATCAATCATCTCAAAAAAACAATCCCATTTATCATCATCACCATACTTGCGGCTGGCGGGGTTGAAACATTCTACAGGCTTACCTTCACCCGACTCCTGCAGGGAAGTCCTGCGCCAACGATTGAAGCCGAGGTGACCGATGTTGTTGCAGCGCCTGTCAAAAGCGTAGAAAGACGACAACTTGATTATCAGGCTATTCTCACCCGTAATCTTTTTGGACCTCCCCCGGAAGAGATAAAACCGGTAGCAGTAAAAGAAGAGCCGGTTGACCCTGCCACACTGGCCGCGACCTCGCTTGAGCTGAGCCTGCTTGGCACCATTACCGGGCCGTCCAAAAACCGCCGCGCCATTCTCCTTGACAAAAGAACGAGGTTACAGAATATCTATTATCAAGGCGACATGGTCCAAAGCGCTCTCATCAAAGATATTCAACGCCAACAAATTATCCTCAACGTAAACGGTACAGATGAGATTCTTGTCCCTGAAACTTCCAAGAAAAATCCCTCTGCCGCCATGAATCCTAACATCTTCTTTCAGGTGCCACCGGGAACAGAGCAGGCACAACCACCCGAAATGAATCAAGAAAATGCAGAGCAGGTTGATAACTCAGAAGCCGAAACCCCACAATAAATACCATGAAAGCCTCTGGCAAAATGACGAATTACGTCCGAAAAATGTCATCCCCGCCTAGGCGAGAATCCATAACAGGTTGAATGTACAACAAGAGATCCCCAACAGAAGCGCTCGGGAATGACATCGTGGTCATTTTGTAAGAGCTCATGATAGAAGCCAATGAAACAGAAGCAAAGACAATCCGATCGTCTCCCTGAGATTTTTCCACCCAACAAGAACAGAGCAAGCAGGAAAAGCCATGAACTTTATTCATTTTTCAACAATCTCTTTCAAACGCAAGGCGCTTTGCCTGCCCCTCATTGTCACCCTGCTGTTGCAATTGACTCCCTATCTCCATGCAGCCGAGGATGCAGCAACAAAACAGTCGCCAAAGCAGTCGGCGAAGCAGGATTCAGATAAATTCATCACCATTGATTTCAACAATGTTGATATCCTGCTGTTTATAAAATATATCAGCGAGTTGACCGGTAAAAATTTTGTAGTCGATAAGGCGATACAGGGGAACATAACAATAATCTCTCCCACCAAGATATCTGAAGATGAAGCGTATCAACTCTTTGAATCGGTTCTTGACGTACACGGGTTCGCAACCGTACCGGCCGGTTCCATCACCAAGATCATGCCGGTGTCACGTGTGCCTTCACAGAACATCAACACCCTCAGACATGGTGACCCATCTCCACCCGAAGACAGGATCGTCACCCAGCTTATTCCCTTGGAATATACCTCTCCTGAAGAGATGAAAAAGGTGCTGGCCCCCCTTGTCTCCAAAACATCCGTGGTCATTGCCCACACCCAGTCAGGGATGCTGATTGTCACCGAAACCCTCTCCAACATCCAGAAACTTCTGACCATTATTGACTCCATTGATATCCCGCTCGCAGAAGAAGAGATTGCCGTTCTCCCTCTCAAGCACGCCTCAGCTACCGTGGCGGCCACGGCCATCAATACCATTTTCCAGCAAGCGCCCGGCCCTCCCAAAGAGGGAAAACCGTCTTCCTTTAAGATCGTGGCCTATGAACCCATCAACAGTATTATTCTGGTGGCAACACCCGAGAATATCGCCCGGGTGAAAGAGCTGATAACCATGCTTGACACGGAGATGAAGCAGAACGAGGGGAATATCCAGGTGGTGTATCTGCAACATGCAACGGCCAAGGAACTGGCAACGGTCCTAACCGCCCTGCCTGGTCAACAGAGCGGCAATCCAGCCAAGCAAGGCGAGATTCCGGCCATCTCCAAAGATGTCAAGATCATGGCCGATACGGAAACCAATTCCCTGATCATCACCGCCTCCCGTGCCGAATTCCAGGAACTGGACAATGTCATCAAGAAGTTGGATATCCCCAGACGGATGGTCTACCTGGAGGCCCTGATCATGGAAGTTGATGCCGATGCCTCCTTTGATGTGGGGGTCAACTGGATGGCAGGCGGTGAGTTTGCCGATGCCACCGGACAGATGTTAACCGGGTTTGGCGGCAGCGGAGGTTATAATCTGATAAACACCGTTCCTACTGATCCCGCTGCTGCTTCCATCGGCCAGGGATTTTCTCTGGGCGTCCTCAAACAGGGCATCGAGATCGGCGGCGTCACCTTCCCGAATATCCATGCCGTCTTAAACGCCTTTAAGGGGGACTCCCAGGTCAATATCATTGCCACCCCCCAGATCCTGACCACCGACAATAAAAAGGCGGAGATCAGCGTTGG
>JANZPQ010000073.1:0-3929 GCA_038040945.1 Desulfobulbaceae bacterium
TTGCCATTTCATTGTTCCGTTCTTATGGGAATTCAGGGCATATGGCGTCAGCCTCGTTTCTCGACATTTCCTGATCGCCATAGCTAAAGGAAGATAGATACCAAAAAAATAAAAAGAATGCTGTCAACTGGCTGACATAGGGGTGAAAAAGATTTTTTCTGTAAAGAATAAAGAAAAAACCCGACCTGATCAGTATGAATAAAACAGGTCGGATTGTACCCCGCCGAGAGTGGGCGCATGGCCACTATCGGCAATGCACCCACTGAAAAAATTATTTGAGCGAATATTTCTGCAGCAGGATGGGGTCGGGGATAAGGTAGTCGCCGTTTTTTCCCCTTGAGAGGACGCCGGCCTGAAACATGGCATTGAGGATTTTGGAGACGGTCTGACGGCTGCTGCCAATGATGGCAGCAAGCTGGCTGGTGGTCAGGTCTGGCTTGATGGTGATTCCTTCCTCGCTGGTGGTCCCGTTGTGGCAGGCCTCCTGCAGCAGGAAGTGGGTCAGGCGTTGGCAGGCGTCTTTAAAGACCAGGTTTTCGATGATGGAAAAGGATTGTTTGAGCAGTTTCCCAAGGATATTGATGATGGAAGGGGTGAAGGCGGGGTAGTTGGTCATGCAGGAGTATATCCGTTCCGTAGGGATGACCAGCAGGACTACTTTGTCCAGGGATTTGACATGGGCCCTGGTGTGACTTGAGTAGATATCTCCAGGACCCAGGATGATAAGCGAGAACTCCTTGCCATCGACTGCCAGATAGATTTGAATCCGTCCGCTCTTGACGATGAAGATGATGTCCTCTTCATGGCCGGGTGCAAAGAGAAAGGTGTCTTTGGGATGGGTCTTTTCGGTAAATTCGGCCCTGAAATGATGATTCTCAGGCTTTGCCAAATCAGTAAGGAGGTTTGCGGAGGAGGACAGGCATGTCGGCATGATGTGATTACCAGGGGTGCTCACTGTCTGTTGACAGGGATCAGATGTTTGTCCTGCTGTTGTCCTTGCTGAACCGGCTGTCGGGTCTTGTTGTGTTCGTAGAGGAAGAGTACAATTCTTACAAAAAGATGCATAACAGAAAGAGGAAAAGAATACTGTCAACTAGCTGACATCTGAGTGGGGAAAAAGAGTTTTTTTGTTAAAAAAATCAACATAATCGACAGTTTTTTACAGCTCCGGGTCTTTCCCCCGCGGATCTGAATGTTTTAAAATCATGGGAGGTGGTGGTCAGTACAAAAGAATCCCGCGAGAAAGGTGTCATTTGAAGTCGAGGGCCACCGGGCAGTGGTCTGAGCCCTGAACATCGGTCAGGATTTCCGCACCAACCGTTCTTCTCCTGCTGGCCGGATCAACAAAGAAATAATCAATGCGCCAGCCGATGTTGCGCGCTCGGGCGCCCGAGCGGTAGCTCCACCAGGAATAGTGGCCCGGTTCCTGGTTATACTGCCTGAAGGTGTCAATCCATCCACGCTCGACATAGGAATCCATCCACTTCCGTTCTTCAGGAGTAAAACCGGCGTTCTTAACATTGGCTTCGGGGTTGGCGAGGTCTTTTTCGGTATGGGCGACATTGAAATCGCCACAGATCACCACGGATTTTTTCCGGGCCAGGACTTCAACGAATTCGTGCAGCGCCTTGTTAAAATCCTGTTTTAACCCCAGGCGGCTCAGGTCGTGACGGGAATTGGGGAAATAACAGTTCACGAAATAGAAATCGCTGAATTCCAGGGTCAGGACCCGACCCTCTTCATCAAAGCGCTGGTCGCCAATGCCATAATAGACATTATCTGCTGCTATCCGGCTGTAAGTGGCCACTCCTGAGTAGCCCTTTTTAAGGGCGGAATGGAAGTAACTGCTAAATCCGGCTATCTCCCGTACCGAGTCCGGTAGTTGTTCGGGAAGGGCCTTGATCTCCTGGAGGGCCAGGATGTCGGGGGCCAGTTCTTTGACGATCTCGGTAAAGCCTTTTGCAGCGACCGCGCGCAGCCCATTGACATTCCAGGAGATCAGACGTTTGGCCCCGCTCTGCTGTCCGCTTCTGCTTGGTGTCATCTTTCGTGGGGTGACTCCGATGCGGGGACAGAGATTGCTGAGCACACAACTGTCACAGTGTGGACCGACCGGCCGGCATCTTCCCTGGCCAAAGGCCACCAGCAGGGAGTTGACCCTGATCCAGTATTTTTCAGGGAGTTTTTCCCGCAGCGCCATTTCGGTCTGCAAGGTGCTTGTCGTCTGCACGTAGCCCCAGATGTTCATGATCCGGTGGACATGGGTATCGACACAGATCGCACTTTTGCCGAATCCTTGTGCCCGTACCAGATTGGCGGTCTTTCTGCCGACCCCGGGCAGGGTGATGAGCTGTTCGATTTCGCAAGGTACCTGAGAGGCAAAGTTCTTCTCCAGGATGTCGGGCAGTGCTGCCAGGTATCGGGCCTTGTTTTTGTAGAATCCAACCGGAAAAATAAGCTGTTGCAAGGTTTCTTCGTCAAGGGCTGCCAGGGTCTGAGGGGTAGGGGCCCTGGCAAAGAGACGGGCAGCGGCCTTGGCTGTCACCTCATCCCTGGTCCTGGCCGAGAGGATAGTCGCCACCAGAACCTTGAAGGGGTCATGGGTCTGAACAGCAATCAGGTCGACCACAGGGACGTGAAAGTTTCGCACCTCCTCTTCCAGCATTTGTAAGACTTTTCAATATCAAAAGGCATTTTTTTGTTCAAAAGAGTGGACATGGAATCCTAATCTAAGGTGGTAAAAATCGTTTTTAAACCGCCAGTAGCAGGATCTCGGCAATGGTTTCCCTGGTGTAGAGCTCACCAATGCCCCATTGTCTGGCCAGGCCTTCGGCATTTTCCGCGATTACCTCGATGTCGGTAGCGGGGATTTTCACCTCGCCAAGACGCACAGGCGACTTAATCGTCACAAACCACTGCTCCAAGGCAGCAATCCCCGCCTCGGCAGAATCGAGCCCGAAAATCTCTCTGGCGAACCGTTCAAACTGGATGGGATTCTTGGTCACATACCACTTCATCCAGGCGGGGATGACGATGGAGAGCCCCGCCCCGTGCGGAATATTGTAGATGGCGCTCATGGCATGCTCGATCATGTGGTTGGGGAAATTGTATTCGCCGATCCCGGCCGGAGTCAGGCCGTTCAGGGCCAGGGTGGCTGTCCACATGAAGGAGGCCCGGGCTTGGGCGTGGCTGGGTTCGGCCATGATCAGGTCCGTGGTTTCGATCACCGTCTTGATGATCCCTTCCACCAGCCGGTCCTGGAGATGGGTGCCGGGTTCTTTGGTGAAATAGCCTTCAATGACATGGGCAATGGCGTCCACGGCGCTGTAGGCCGTGTAATTGAGGGGCACGGAATGGGTCAGCTCCGGGTTGAGGATGGAGACCTTGGGGTAGACGTGGGGCGAGGAGATATTGTATTTCTGGCGGGTCTCACCATTGGTGACCACCGAGTTGCCGTTCATCTCGCTGCCGGTGGCGGCCAGGGTCAGGACGGTGAAGACCGGCAGGGCCCGCGTAACCTCCTTGCCGACAAAAAAGTCCCAGACATCCGTATCGCTCAGGGCGCCCACGGCGATGGCCTTGGACTCGTCCAGCACCGAACCGCCGCCCACCGCCAGGATCGCCTCGACCTTGTCCCGCTTGGCCAGAACCACGCCTTCCCGGGTATGGGAAAGAAGCGGGTTGGAATCCACTCCGCCATACTGGCTGCAACTGATATCGCCGGCCTTGAGACTGGCCATGACCCGGTCGAGCAGGCCGCTTTTGACCACCGAATTACGGCCATAGACCAGCAGGACCCTGGTTATTCCGGCAGCGTTCAGCTCGGCGCCGATCAGGGCCTCCGTGCCGCCGCCGAAGATGATCTTGGTCGGGTTGTGAAAGGTGAAATCAAACATGAGTCTCTCCTTGTAGAGGATGGTTTGTTTTGT
>JANZPQ010000074.1:0-2763 GCA_038040945.1 Desulfobulbaceae bacterium
GGAATCCAGCGCCGGATTCGACTCAGCAAGGGCTCGGTGATCTCATACAAAAACCGGACAACAGGATTATGAGGGTCGGCATTCACCCAGGAGATAACCGCCCTGCCGATAACAATCCACATATACGCCTGCAGCAGAAAATCAAGCACACCGGCCAGGGACATCATAAAATTTTTCAGCACAAACATTTTCCGTACTCCTTTCTATGGAACGACTCAGACAGGCAGAGGCCATTCACTCTGTTTTTTTGTTCCCCGCATCCTGATCAGGCCACCTTGCTTCCCGCCGGCACCAGATCGCTCACAGTAGTCAATACCAGACGCTTTTTGCCATCCACTACACTCTTGGCAGCCAGGACCATGCCCTGCGACTGAACCCCCATTATCTCCACCGGCTGCAGATTGGCGACAATCAACACCTGACGCCCGATCAATTCTTCCGGTGTGTAGTATTCGGCTATTCCGGCAACAACGGTTCGTGGCTCAGGGGCCTTGACCGTCAGCCTGAGCAGCCTGTCTGATTTTTCAATACGCTGCGCCGCAACCACCTCTGCCACTCGCAGATCGATCTGCTGAAACTGTTCAAAGCCGATCATCCCTGGTTCCGCGACTGCCGCCTTCTTTTTTTCTTTTTTATGACTGGCTTTTTGGGCCGGAGTTCCGGTTTCCCCTGGGGAGCTACCCTTTTTCTCGGGCTTGTCCATGCGCGGAAACAACGGCTCTGTTACCTGCAGTCTGCTACCGGCAGAGCTCAATCCCCAGTGTGCCCCTTGAGGAAAACTGCTGATCCGTGGATCATCGACTCTCATTCCTAAGCCTGCCGCCATCTTTTCACTGGTCTGGGGCATTACCGGACGCAGAACAAGGGCCAGCAGTCGCAGACATTCCGCCAGAGTATAGAGTACTGTGTGCAGGCGCGTTTGCTGGGCCGGCTCCTTGGCCAGTACCCAGGGCTCACTGACGACAATATATTTATTGGCATGGCTGATCAGGTCCCAGACACTCTGCAAGGCGCGATGAAACTGGAACCGCCCCATCTCCTCATGATAGAGGGCCAGCATCTGCACGGCCTTCTGCTGCAGTGACTCATCGGCCTCCTGCAGCACGCCGGGGGACGGCACCGTAGAATCTGTATATTTTTCCAGCATAGCCATGGAACGACTGAAGAGATTGCCCAGATCATTGGCCAGATCAGAATTCTGGCGGGCCACAATCTTGTCACTGGAAAAGGAGGAATCAAGGCCAAAAGACATCTCCCGCAGGAGAAAATAGCGCACCGTATCCACACCGTATTCCGCCACCAGCTCCGCCGGACGCACCACATTGCCGATAGACTTTGACATCTTGGTCTCCCCCACATTCCAGTAGCCATGGACATGGAGGTGCTGATACAGCGGCAGCCCCATGGCGAGCAGCATGGTGGGCCAGTAGATGGCATGGGGTTTGAGGATATCCTTGGCGATCACATGCTCTGCTACCGCCCAATATGTATGAAATGACTCGCTATCAGGATAGCCAATTCCGGTGAGGTAATTGATGAGGGCGTCAAACCAGACATAGGTGACAAAGTTCTGATCAAAGGGCAGGGCAATTCCCCAGGTCAGCCTTGAGGTGGGCCGAGAGATGCAGAGATCCTCCAGGGGCTCGCTCAAGAAAGAAAGAACCTCGTTTTTATAGCGTTCAGGGGTGATAAAATCGGGATTCGCGTGAATATGATCAATCAACTGCTGTTGATACTTAGACATGCGGAAGAAATAATTCTGCTCCGTGATCGCTTCCGGCGCTTGCAGGTGGTCGGGACAGTTGCCGCCTACCAGCTCCTTTTCGGTCAGAAAACGCTCGCACCCCTTGCAGTACAGTCCTGAATATTCTCCGAAATAGATATCCCCCTGTTCATACACCTGCTGCAGGATGCGCTGGACCGTCTTGACATGGGCCACGTCCGTGGTCCGGATGAAGTGATCCGGGATGATATGAAGCTGCGGCCAGCTCTCCCTGTACATGGCGCTGATCCGGTCCGCATACTCAGCGGGCGACACCTGCTCTTTTATTGCCGCCTCGGCGATCTTGTCACCATGCTCATCGGTGCCCGTCTGAAAGCGGACGTCCTCACCGCATAATCTGCGGAACCGGCTGTAGACATCGGCCACAATCGTGGTATAGGCGTGCCCCAGATGCGGCTGGGCGTTCACATAATAAATCGGGGTTGTAATATAGGTTGTCATCACTCACATCGTCACAGGCGACAAGTAGTTAGTGGTTAGTGGTTAGTGGTTGCCAATTCCCCTTACTTCTTTTCCTTCTTCCCGCTCTCCTCAACCTTGACCGGTTCAAAGGCCTGCCACTGCTCTTTAGTCAGGAGTTGACTATCCCCTTTTTGATCGCTGACCAGGATAGTCTGCTGGAGAGGATTCTGCCGTCTCACCTGAAACTGTTCCTCTCCAATCTGGATCCGCTTGCCGGGCTTGGGCATCCCTTTTCGTTCCCGGCGGTAGGTGGAATACTCATAGGTCAGACAACAAAGCAGTCGATTACAGACCCCGGATATCTTGGCCGGATTCAAGGGAAGATCCTGCTCTTTGGCCATCTTGATCGACACTGAATCAAATTTGTCCATAAAAACAGAACAGCACAGTTCCCGACCACAGGTGCCAAGGCCGCCAATCATCTTGGTCTCATGACGTACCCCGACCTGCCGCATCTCCACCCTGGTATGAAACTCCAGGACCAGATCTTTCACCAGATCCCTGAAATCGATTCGATT
>JANZPQ010000075.1:0-2557 GCA_038040945.1 Desulfobulbaceae bacterium
ACAATCTTACTGCCATTAAAATAACGCTCGGACCGCACAAGGTGCATGGACAATTTATGCTGAGAGATGAGGGCCTTACAGGAGATAAAGGCGGCCTCTTCCCAGGATGAGATGTTTTTATACCTGCCGATCTCTTCCTGATTTGCCCGTTTCAACAGGACATACGTTGCCCGGCGCTTCTGCCCGCAGCTATGACAACCTGGGGCTCTACTGACAATGATTGCCGGTTCAGCACCATGATCCGTTTTGACCAGCACCACCTCTCGGGCCTTCAGGTCGGGCAGCTCTGACGATGCCGTAAACTCCTGCCCTTTCTCCCGAAAGGAAATCCGGTAGAAGAAGATCTGTTGTTCCTCTGCCTGCGCCTGCTCCACTGACCTCTCATCCTGCTGTTCCGACATAGATATAATAGTTTTTAAATTTTTAACGGTTTATTGTTGCAACTGAAAAAGAAGCACCTCACACACCAGAGTACGGTTACAGTTACGACCAAGTTCTTTTTCAGCCCTGTCTACAGCGTCCAGCTTATCAAAAAGTTGACGGGAACTCCAGGATTTCTGCTTGTTTTCTCGCTGGCTCTCATCCCTGGCCACCTGTTCATGGCCCACCTGACCCAGGGAACCCGCAACCAGCATATCTCTCAGCCAGATACGCAAGAGGCCAAAGAGAGAGAGCAGCTCTTCCTTCAAGGCCGCCATGTTCTCGGCCGCTTGCAGCAACAAGCCCACATCCCTGCTGCCGTCTTTCCCCGGATCAGAGACCAGAGCCACCACCTCCCGCCAGAGGGCCACCATCTCACTTCTGTAGAAAAGCAGGGCCTGACCGGGACAGCCTTCAGAGAGCCGGGCCAGGAGCCGGGCCGTTTCAGGCTCCAACTCAGGCTTTTCGCGCAACAGCACCTGAACAGTCTCTTCCTGTCCCAGGTTGAAAAAGGGAATCACCTGACACCTGGAGCTGATCGTGGTCAAGACATCCCGAGACGCTGCCGCTGTCAGGATAAGAAGATTATTTTCCGGCGGCTCCTCCAGGATCTTCAGCAGACTGTTTGCCGCCTCCGACCGCATGGTATGGATATCCTCCAGCAGAACCACCCGAACTCTCGACTCATAGGGCGGATAGGAAAGTGATTGGATCATCTCCCGGATCCGGTCGATCTTGATCGTCCCTTTTTCCGGGCTGATGACCAGGAAATCAGGATGATTACCCGAACTGTATTTCCGGCAGGCGGAGCAATGGCCGCAGGCATCCAGGTAAGCGGAGCGAAGCGAAGACTCCGGCCCCTGCCGTTGCTGACAGTTCACTGCCGCGGCCAGACTTCTGGCAAACAACTGTTTGCCCACCCCGTCCGGCCCCCGGAACAGAGAGGCGTGGGCCAATTGCTCAGATTCCAGGGCTCGGCCCAGAAGAGTTCTGGCCTTTTCCTGACCGACAAGACGGGAAAAAGAAGGAGTCAATTGTCTCTGCTGGGTACCCATTCTTTTATCTGTTTCCGGTTTTCCTGACCTGGCTCAAGGGTACCTTGTGTGTTACTGGCCAGGTATATTGTTATCGGCATAAGATGCCGTAAATGAAACGAGCAAGAAAAAGCCCTTGCTTGTTTCATTTACGGCATCTAAAAAAGCGTCGGCTGGCGCGCTGGCGTCTGCCCTGCCCGCCGTTTTATCGTACTCTCTGCCTCTTCTTCAGCCGCTTCTTCCCCTGACTCGAAAGGACTGAGATAGAGATATCTTTCCAGAGAACGCTGATACTCGGTCCACTGCAAGCCAGGATCCTTCATCTTCTTACGCAGTAGCTCCATCAGGTTCATCTTGGCATCCAGGTCATCGACAAAGCTGAGGAGAAAGGCCTCAATGGTCATGGGCACAGTGGGTGAGCCAAACTCCTGACGCCCATGATGACTGAGGATCAGATGTTGCAACTGGGTAAGGAGCTCCGGCGGAAAATCCTTGATATTGGCCGCGGCCGCAGCCACCATCTCGCTGCCCATGACCAGATGCCCTTTCAGCCGCCCCGGAGCGGTATAGTCAATCAGGGCAAGATCCATCACCAGCTCTTCCACCTTGCCGACATCATGGAGCAGGGCCCCGGCCAGGAGCAGGGAGCGATCCACCCCGGAATAGTGGGCGGCCAAGGTGTCGGCAACCCGGGCCACTGAGAGGGAATGCTCCAGCAGACCGCCCACATAGGCATGATGAATCCCTTTTGCCGCCGGCGCGTCCTGAAAACGCTGCCACAACGGCTCTTTCTTAAAAAAGAAGGCCAGCAGTTTTTTCAAGAATTGATTTCCCACGGAGGCAACAAGGGCCTGCAGGTCCCTGGCCAGTGCATCCCTGTCCTGATCACAGACCAAGAGGAAGTCAGCGAGATCGACTTCCTCACGCTCCACTCCACGGACCGCATCGATCTTGAGCTGCAACTTATTCTGATACGATGACACCTGGCCGTTCAGATGGACAAATTGACCCACTTGACACACTCTCTGCACCTCGTCATCCAGATCCCAGATCGGCCCCCCAATCTCACCACTCCTATCTACGACCTCCAGGACCAGATAGGG
>JANZPQ010000076.1:0-7328 GCA_038040945.1 Desulfobulbaceae bacterium
AACCAACTATTGAGAATGTAACGTGCACAGCCGCAACCGTTATCGGGATTGACGTAGATGGCCCCGGCAGGGCAGTTTCTGGAGCAGGCCCCACATTCCATGCAGGCGTCATAATCGACGATTGTCGCCTTTTTTTCAATACGTTTAAAAACCCGATGCGGACAGACAATCTCGCACATCCCGCAACCTACACAGGCCGCCTTATCGAGTCTGAGAATTGCTGCGCCTTCTATGTATCTGAATACTTTCATAGTGTTGCTTCTTAGAGAAAAAATGGATCGGCCAGCCAGCAAAGCAGGCCGAGCAGCGCAGATACGATCTGTATCACCAGCCCTTGGCGCATTTCCATTTCAACCCCGGAAAGCGAGGTATAGGGGGTGGAACCGGTAAAGTTCATGGCCAGAAACGAGTTGATACTCATTGCCCATAAAACCATGCCGATCACACCAGTCCAGCCGACAAAGGGCAAAAAAAGCAGAGGAGTAAAAACCGCGACCAGAATTCCGAGGAGCAGTCCTTTGACCCAGAACTGCCTGCCGGGTATCCAGGGAAGCAGGAGCGGGAGCAGGACCGCCCCGGAAAAGATGCTTATAATCGTCACAATGGCAATGTTTCCACCTCGTTGCAACGCCCGGTCCAGCGAATACAAATCAGGGCCGAAACCAGAGAAGAGGACCAGGCAGGCAAGGGTGAGAACAAGCGGTTTCAACAGTAAAAATAATTCCAACGGGATCAGGACTGCACGTTCCTTCAGATTAAAGGTGACGCTGCGCATGGTCTCATCTGCTACTTTACCGCTCGCCAGAAATGCCTTGATATCAGTTGCCCTGATCGGGCCGAATGTGCCACTGAAACCACATGCCGTTTTCAGTTTCAGGGCAGAGACACCAGGGGCACCAAATTGCGGCAGGATGAGCTCACGGTGATTGACCACTTCTACAAGTCTTGCCCGCTGAACCTGATAGGCTATCTCTTCAGTAGAAAATGTTCCTTTACCGGCTGCGCACCAGACATTGATGCCCCTGGTATCAACCACCAGTATCCACACATCCACACCACCCAGCTCATGGCGCAGGGCATCGAAGCTCAGTTTATAATTGGCGGTCACAAGGACGGGCGAATCGGCGGTTGGTCTGCCGACACAGTACAGTCCAGGCGTTATGGTGTAGTTGTTACGTTGAATACCGGTTCGCGCTCCGATCGTCCCGAGATGATCAGACCGGCTCAGGATGGTATCAACCTGCGGCACAGAGCCTGCCCCTGAGTCGACAAAACCGCTGACAAAAGGGAAGATGGTGTATCCTGCCCGTTCATGCTCCCCGGACCGGGGTTCAGCTTTGGGACCTCAGCAGACTCCGGCATCGACTTCCGGCGGCGGGGCCAAGGTAATCGAGGAGGATGCAGGCTCTGCCGATTTCGACAAACAGGAAAGAGGTTGAAATGATTGACTCATGGTCGTGACAATTCCGGTTGAGTTAAAAGCAGATTGAGAGAATAGCCTCTCTAGGCCAGATAAGTTTTCCCCTGTTGGCACGATAGAAATTTTTTGGTTTATCTATAAAAAGTAGAGCCCCTGGATCAAACAGCGTATGGCCATTACAAAAATTTATCCCGTAATCCTTGTCGCCAGAAAATCAACAAAGAGATCACTGTCATTCTGCACCTGGCAGACCCGGTAATCACGCAGGCCGATGTCCTGGGCCAGCTCCTTGTATTCAATAGCCAGCTCCAGATCTGTCTCGGAATTATCGATGGTAAACGAGAGGGGATAGACAATCACCTTCTCACCAGACAAGCCCTTGAGAGCCGAGTCGAGGGATGGTTCCAGCCAGCGCATGGGACCGACCTTGGACTGATAGGCCAGATGAATCTCCTTGAAATCCAGGCCGGCATCGGGCAACAGCGATTTTAACAAGGCAACATGCGCCTTGACCTGGCCTTCATAAGGATCATGGGCGGCAATCTTCTGCGGCAGGCCATGGGCCGAAAAGACCAGATGATACGTGCTATCTTGATACTGCTCCCGGATCCGTTCAATAATCGAGGCATTAAAAAGAGGATCATCAAAATAGGGACCGACCTCCCTGACCTTCGGGTTCTGACCATGACTCTTAAGCCCGCGATAAACATCTTCAACACTCGACTGAGTGGTGGTCGAGGAATAATGGGGATAGAGCGGGATGAGTATCAGTTCATCAAACTTCCTTTTGGCAAAGATATCTGCGGCCATAGGATGGGTATAACGCATAACCGGAAAGACAGCCTCCCCGGTTTTTTTCTGTAATTTTGCCATCAGGCGCTCGGTATGCTCATAGATCCTGCTGCCATGAATCAGCTCATACTTCCGCCATGTTTTTTTATAACGCAGGGTTGAGATGAGAGGAGCAAGGAGATAACGCACTGGCGTGCGGATAATGAGTTTATCACTGAACATATTGAACAGAAAATATCTCAATTCCTGCTCTGACCGCGCTCCACCCATATTGAGTAATAAGACCCCTTTCATCATTTCTCCCCTGACTTTGGCAAAGTAATCATATCAGTTTATTGTCGGAGCAGAGCTGACGCGGTTCCGTCCCTGATTCTTGGCAATGTAAAGAGCCGCATCAGCACGACTGATGGTTTGCTCAAACATCTCAACCCCATCGTACTCGCTAATACCGATGCTTACTTTCACTGAAACAAGCTTACCATTTTCCTCAAAGCGCCTCTTCTCAATTGTCTCGCGCAACTTTTCGGCAAGACCTTTTGCCTGGCCAAGATCACAGTCATTCAGGACCACCAGAAACTCCTCACCTCCCCAACGCACGGCAATATCCGACTGACGCAATGCATTCTGTAAAAGTTGAGCAATACCGCTCAATATACGATCTCCGGTGAGGTGTCCATGGAGGTCGTTTATTGTTTTAAAATGGTCAATATCCACAAATAATATGGAAATCGGCTTGGGATCACGACGGTATTCGGCAAGGAGTTTTTCAATGAGGATGACAACAACCTGCCGATTAAGCAGGCCGGTGAGTTTGTCGGTTGAGGCCATCTCCTCAATTCGGTTCTGGTAACGGGAGAGGGTCAGGTGAGCCAGCACTAAGACTATCAACGTCATTACCAGACTAATGGCAAGATTGACAAAGAGCGTACGGTACGCCGAATGCCTGCCAGTGCCACATCCTCATTTTGTTCAACAAACAGATACCACTTTAGCTCCGGAAGGTAGTTGACGTTCAAGATATAATTGTCGCCATTCACTTGATACTGATAGAAACCACTCTTTTCCTGCAGAATTCGTTCTACGAGGGTCCCCAGACCCGGAGCAGCACGCATGTCGATTCCCTCTCCGGTGGTACTGCCGAACAACACTCTGTGTCCTTGGTCGTCAACGAAGTAGATGACGCGCCGATAGCGCTGCTGATAGTCGGCAATCAGGTGACGTACGGCATCCACGGTGAGGCCTATACCGGTTGCACCGATATAGTTGCCTCCAAAATCGAAGACACGGTAGTTGATAAAGATAGTCAACGTATCCTTATTAGCCATATCTGGATCCACATTAATCTCATAGGCTTCCTTCATGTCGCGCACCCGGTAGTACCAGGCATCACGTGGCTCCGTTGGCTCAACATGTTTCATGACACCATTACCGGTATAATAAATCGCACTTTTTTCCGAGACGAAAAAGCTGCTGAACGCACCGTAGCGTTCCTTCACCTCCGCTAGGTAGCGCGCCAACTCCCCCACATCATTTTCACCCTGCATAACCCATTCACGCAGGAAGGTGTCGTGGGCCATAGTGGAAGAAATCAGCACTGGACGGACCAGATCCTTCTGGATCTCCGAATAGATGTTACTCGAGGTAAGCGGCAAATCCTGACCAATAATAGCCTCGCGGATGGCCTGTTTGGAGACAAAATAGCCGAACAGCGTAGTGGTAAAAAAACCGACAATCAGCAACACGCTCAAGAGAAGAAGAAGCCGACGACGGTCAAAAATACGATACGTTTTGGTCATGGCAGTGCGCTGGTAATTGACCCGCAGCATATGCGCGTCATCGTGATTCGGATCATTATTAACCAAAAAAACAGACGGGGTAGAGCATTTACATCTGTCTACTCTTCAGCCTAGAGCCACATCGAGCACCATCATCACCGTAAAACCTGACATGGTGGCCATGGTGACCAGATCGATATGGGCCTCATTGAGTTGAGAGGTTGGAATCAACTCCTCAACCACTACAAAAATCATGGCCCCGGCTGCAAAACAGAGGGCATAAGGCAGAATCGTCTGCATCTGCAGGACAAAAAAGGCCCCCAGGACTCCGGCCACAGGCTCAACCATCCCCGAGGCCTGGCCCATGAGAAAACTCTTCTTCCGGCTCATCCCCTCTCTTCTCAGGGGCATGGCCACTGCCGTTCCTTCCGGGAAGTTCTGCAGGCCAATGCCTATGGCCAGGGCAATTGCCGCTCCAATGGTGGCAGAAGGAAGACCTGCTGCCACCGCCCCGAAGGCGACTCCTACGGCCAGCCCTTCCGGGATATTATGGAGGGTGATGGCCAGGACAAGCAAGGTACTGCGCTGCCAGGACGTCTTGACCCCCTCGCTCTTGTTCATCGCCAGACCTGGATGAAGATGGGGAAGAAATCTATCGGTCAACCGCATGAAGATACCACCGCCCATGAATCCGATCACGGCGGTCAGCCAGGGAACAAGCCCCATCTGTCCTGCCATCTCGATGCCTGGGGCCAGAAGCGACCAGAAGCTGGCTGCGATCATGACCCCGGCCGCAAATCCAAGCATGGCATCCATGAAGCGCTGATTAACGGTCCTGGTGAAAAAAACCAGCGCCGCCCCGGCGGCGGTGACACCCCAGGTAAAAAGGGTGGCCAGAAAGGCCTGCATAACCGGATCAAATTGCTGTATAAAACTGATCATCTTGAGCTCCCGACACTGATTCCCCTGTCATGCCACTGGCATCTACCGATCACAGCCAGCGCATATAATTATTCGTCCCAGATGCCGATCAATAAAAAAAGGGGAGCCAGAAGGCTCCCCTTTTTTTATCCATACAACGACAGCTAGGATTTACAGATTGAAGAGCAGATCACTATAGGTCGGCACCGGCCAAAGATCACTGGGTAAAATCTCCTCAAGGGCATCAATGTCAGCGCGCAGACTTACTGCCATAGCCATGACATTATCACGGTAGGCCGCGGCCTGCTTATCAACCTTGTCAAGACCTTGAGCCTTCTTGGTCTCTTCCTCAAGCTTTGCCACCTTCTTGCTGGCAGACTCAAGATGTTTTGACACCTGCTCCAGCAATGCCTTCTGTACCGTCCCCAGCTTTCCGGCAGCTGCCAGAGAGGCCCCAAGTTCAGTCACAAAACGGATGGCGGCAGGGATATACTGGCGCCGGGTCATCTGGATCGCAGTCAAGGCCTCGATATTGATATGCTTGGCGTACTGCTCCACGTAAATTTCATAACGGGAATCCAACTCATCCTTGGAAAGCACATTGTACTTGCCAAAGAGTTTGATCGCCTTAGGAGTCACAAAGGCCTTCAGGGCGTCCACGGTGTTCCCAACATTGGGAAGGCCACGCTTCTCAGCCTCTTTGACCCACTCTTCAGAATAATTATTGCCATCGAAGATGATCCGGCCATGCTTGGTTATGATCTCGGTCAATATTGCCGAGATCTCCAAATTTACATCCTTGGCCTTTTCCAGACGAGTGGCGATTTCATCAAGGGCCTCGGCGGCGATGGTATTCAAGGCCACATTGGGACCGGCAATGGACTGGGAAGAACCGACCATACGGAACTCAAACTTGTTGCCGGTAAAGGCAAAAGGCGAGGTGCGGTTACGATCAGTATTATCCTTGGGCAGTTCCGGCAGGGAATCAACCCCGATTTTCAAGGTCTGGCAGACATCTTTCTTGCAGATTTTCTCTCCCTTGGCCAGTTTCACCAGGACATCCGTCAGCTCCTGACCAAGGAAGACGGAGATGATTGCCGGCGGGGCCTCGTTGGCACCCAGGCGGTGATCATTACCGGAGCTGCCGCAGGTGGCGCGCATGATGTCGGCATGGGTGTCTACTGCCTTGAGCAGGGCGCAGAGAAAGATCAGGAACTGGGCGTTATCCTCGGGGGTCTGTCCCGGTTCAAGCAGGTTAATGCCGTCATCGGTGGAAAGCGACCAGTTATTGTGCTTACCGGAGCCATTGACACCAGCATAGGGTTTTTCGTGAAGCAGGCAGACCATACCATGACGGATGGCCACCTTCTGCATGGTCTCCATGACCAGCTGATTGTGGTCGGTGGCGATATTGGTGGTAGTAAAGACCGGGGCCATCTCAAACTGGGCCGGAGCCACCTCGTTGTGCTTGGTCTTGGAGGCAACGCCCATCTTCCACAATTCGATATCCAGATCCTTCATGTAAGAAGAAACCCGATCCTTGATCGCTCCGAAGTACTGATCTTCCAGCTCCTGACCTTTGGGGGCGGGCGCGCCGAAGAGGCTGCGGCCACAGGTCATCAGATCAAGGCGCTGCTGATAGTACTCCTTCTCGACCAGGAAATATTCCTGCTCGGCGCCGACGGTTGACATGACGGCACCGGTAGTGGTGTTACCCATGGCCTTGAGCACCCGCAATGCCTGTTTGGCAACAACGTTCATTGAGCGGAGCAGCGGAGTCTTTTTGTCGAGGGCCTCACCCTTGTAGGAACAGAAGGCGGTGGGGATGCAGAGGGTCACATCGCCGGCGGTATCCTCTTTCAGGAAGGCGGGTGAGGTGCAGTCCCAGGCGGTATAGCCGCGGGCCTCGAAGGTCACTCGCAGGCCGCCGCTCGGGAAAGAGGAGGCGTCCGGCTCACCCTGGATCAGCTGTTTGCCGGAAAACTCCATGATCACTCCACCGTCATCCGTGGGGGCAATAAAGGAATCGTGTTTCTCGGCAGTGGTACCGGTCAAGGGCTGGAACCAATGGGTGTAATGGCTGGCACCCCGCTCAATAGCCCAATCCTTCATGGCATTGGCCACCACCGAGGCGACCTCCGGGGCAAGGGCAACACCGGTAATGATGGTCTTGTGCAGGGCCTTGTAGGTGTCCTTGGGCAACCTCTCCTTCATCACCCTGTCATTAAAAACATTGGCCCCGAACAACTCCGGCACGGGGATAGCATTCTGGCCATACCCACTGTCACAACAGCAATTTTGATTATCACACATTCGTTGTTCCTCCTGATCTTTTTGAATCATGATTTTTAGGAGCCGCTATGAACCAAGCAAGGGCTTTCTTGCGTGGTTCATTTACGGCACCTTATGCCGCTTCCAGG